>CAYTND010000152.1:0-5948 GCA_964438965.1 uncultured Pirellulales bacterium | reverse complement strand
AACCAGGGCGCCACCACATCCTGGGTCAGCACCGAACTCCAGCATAGCAGGTAACTATCGTGGGTGGACATGAACGCAGCCAACATGCCGGCTGAAATGATACCTATAAACCCGGCAGGAAGGATTTGACTTAGAAAGACCGGCATTGCCATTAGAGTTACCTGTGAATCTACGGAACCGGAATCAGGAATAAAAATGCTTTTCAATGACTCGTGCTGGGTGATATAGACAAAAGCACAAATTCCAAAAAAGTAGGGCAGCAGGAATCGAATGAGAAATCCAATAGAAGCCCAGGTGTAGATTTTCTTAACGGTACGTGTATTCTCGGCAGAACAGGCACGAATCACAGATGTTTGCCAAACCGCGCAACTGACCAGGCCGAGGAAGAACATCCACACTACATAAGAAGCACCGAAGCCTTCACTGTGAAATGGATTGAAACCCGCTTCTCCCTTGAAGCCGGATACCGTCTCGATAATGTTGCCCCAGCCCAAATATCTGATGGATAACAGACTCGTGACCAAAAGGCTGAACGATAAAACTACGAACTGTATATAGTCGAGGACCACTACCGAAACCATTCCCCCCAGAGTGGTATAAAGCAGCACCATTCCCAGCAAAACGCTCATTATAATTTTAAGGTGAATATCTTCAGTCATCCCGGTGATGCCCATCACAAAAATGGAACCGGCTTTAAGGAACATTCCCATATTGAGGATGCCGGAGAATGCTAATATGATTCCACCAAGAATACGTACACCGCGTCCGAACCGCCTCTCGTAAAATTCCGGGATAGTCATTACCTTCATACGTCGCAAGGGCACCACGATGAAGCCTGTCAGCCCTACAACTAAAGTTACAATAGCAGCAGCCAGAGCGATGTGAAAGGCGGCGAAGCCGCCGGTAAAGCCCTTCTGGGCCGAATACATGACCGTAACCAAACCTAACTCGGTTCCGATCATTGTCGCAATCGCCAGGAAAGTTTTTAAGCCCCGGCCGGCAACGATAAAATCCGTTACACTGCTGATATATCGTTTTATATAAACACCGACAGCTACAATGATAATTAAATAGCCCACGACGATGCACCAGTCTAAAGAGCTAAAATTGCTTTCAATTCCAGCAGCATTCCAGTCCATATTATTCTCCGTCTATAAAATATCAATCAACCTGTTGAAAAACCCATTCGATTACTTCGTTCATAGCTTCTTCCAGTTCGATAATCGACTGGACCAGTTTCATCTGCGTGCGGCTGCGGTCGAGATTGTGGCCTTCGCGATGAACCTTGTAATAGACGTCACCTGCCAGATAGTCGGTAAGAAACCTGATAAACTGTTCAAAGGTGATTAGCTTTGCAGCAAAGGCTAAGTGCTCTTTCTCGGTGGATGTGAGAAAATGCCTGCTTTGCTCGGCAAAACCTCGTGCGAACACTTCAAACATTGGCAGGTTCACATCTACTTTTGATAAGTTACGTTCATCCTCATCGGCGAAAGTGGTGCCGGTACGAATCATATCGCCAAAATCGTATATCGACAGGCCCGGCATAACGGTGTCCAAATCAATTACGCAGACCCCCTTGTTCGTATTTTTGTCTAACATCACGTTGTTGACCTTCGCATCATTGTGCGTAACACGAATAGGGATTTTATCCGCCGCGGCGGATTTACCTTTGCCTGCTAAATTCAGCAGGACATCGCAGATGGCCGCGTTATCAAACAAAAAGTTGATTTCTGGTTTTGCATTTTTAGCCCGGTTGCAGGTATCCTCTTTGAGGACCGCTCCGAAAGTCTCAAAGCGTTTGGGCGTGTTGTGGAAGTCGCAAATGCTCTCGTGCAAAGCCGGTCCCGGCAGGTCAACCAGCATCTTCTGGAACCAGCCGAACATTCGTGCCGCTTCATAGGCCAGCTCGGCAGATTCAATGGTATCGTATGCAACAGCGTCCTCTATGAAGTTATATACCCGCCAAAAATTTCCCTCAGAGTCTTTGTGAAAGCACGTGTTATCAACACCGGCGATAACGGTCAACTGGCGAGATGCCCAGTCCGGATCAATTCTCTGCATCCGGCTGCGTATGTGCTCGGTAACACGGATAATGTTTCCCATCACTGAGGGAGGGTCTCTGAAGACAGTGTAATTTATTCGTTGTAGTATGTATCGGACAATATGCTTGTTCTTCTTAGTGGTCAGGACGTACGTGTCATTGATGTGACCACGGGGCAGAGGCCTTATTTCAGTTAACTCACCGCAGATACGAAAATGTTTTACGATTGACTTGATATCGCGTTTCACGATTGCTCCCAGAGGTTCTCCGGATAAAGACCTTGGTCTATCAACTGACGAATACATCTTGCCGCTTTAGCTGCATCCGGGCGGTAAGTAACTCCGAAGCATTTGTCATTTGTGCGCAGGATTTTCACTGTGGCTTTTTCTTTTCCTACGAGCTCATCTACCACAGTTGGTATGAATAGTTCCGAATTCTTTTCATAACCCCGCTCCTTGAGAAATCGCTGAAAATGTACTTTGAGATGATGAAAGATTGACGGCTGAAATCCCCACAGATTCCTCGAAACGATTTCATTGCCGGAGAGAAAACGCTCCGTCCCGTCGTCTTCAAAATAGTGGACACCAGTGGCGGTACTTTCGATATTTCTGCATTCCGTAACTCTCCTCAAGAACATCTGTTCATCACACTGGCACACACCCCTGGAGGCAGGTCCGTATTCACCTAAAGTATCTCCGAGCGTATAGCCGACCATTGCGTAATCGTTGCAGGAAAGGTCTCCCTTTCCGAGAAATCGGGCCATTGTCTTAAACGAGTTGGGTCCGTAGTAGTCGTCGGCATTGATGACTGCAAAAGGCTCGTGGATTACATCCCCGGCAACGAGTATGGCATGCCCGGTGCCCCAGGGCTTGTCGCGGCCTTTGGGTGGTTCGAAGTCATCAACGCAGGTATTCACTTCCTGGTACGCATAGGCCGTTTCCACAAGATTATCAAACTTGCTGCCGACCTTTTTTTTGAAAGCACTTTCGAAATAGTGTCGAATGACAAAAACGAGTTTGCCAAATCCGGTATTTATGGCGTCATAGATAGAATAATCGATAATTATTTCGCCGTTGGGACCAATGGGGTCAATTTGCTTAAGTCCACCGTAGCGAGCCCCCAAACCCGCCGCCAAAATCAATAGAGTCGGCTTCATTCAAAATCCTCATTCCCGATTTATCGGGACTATTTCCTGATAGTGATTATAGTCCATTCATCAGCCTTTGACAATCCCGATAAATCGGGGCATACCAGCATCACCCCAATATGAAACGACCGTTGTGGAGTCGTTAGTTAGTATCTGTTGCGGAAAGCACGGCGGTCCCCCTACTTTCCTGCCTGAGCGGTTCGACTTCTTATCATGACCGGGCCTAACAGATAGCCCAGAACAAATGTTGTCCCTGTCCCAATGACGATCAACCAGCTCCAGGCGAGCTTGAGGGTTTCCTGTTGTATCAACAGCAGCAGCACTACGCAAACACCCGTGCTGAAGAGCATCGCGGGGATGTTGGCGCGGTTGGCCTTGCGCTGCGTGAGCAGGCCAAGCAGGAAGACGCCGAGCATGGGACCTCCGGTGAGCGAGAGTATCTGGAAGGCAAACCAGAGAATGTTCTCCACCGGAGCGCAGGCCGCCGCGATCCCCGCCAGGACCAGGCCGAAGCCGACCACCGCTGTTCGGGACACGAGCAAGTAGTGCTTTTCCGAGGCGTGCCTGCGAATCAGGGGACGATAGATATCAGTAACGAAAGAAGAGGTGAGGGAGCTGAGCGGCGAATCAACGCTGGCCATGAAGATTGCGCCCAGGACCAGACCTTTGAGGCCGGTGGGCAAAACGTTTCGCGCAAAATGCGGAAGGATTTCCTTGAGTTCCTGGGGCAGGGACAGGGAAGAATTCTGCTGGTAGAACACATAGAGCAGTGTGCCGACAAGCAGATAGAGCCAGTAAACGGGCAGGACAGTGACAATGGTGGAGATAATAGTTTTTTGACTACCCTTTCGCGTCTCGACGGTCAGCAGTCTCTGGACCATTTCCTGGTCTGTTCCGAAGGAGACAAGGCCAATAAAGAACCCGCTGGCCGAAAAAGCCCAGAACGTGGAAGGCTCGTTGAAAGCGAATTTGAAATTGAATGTGCTCAGGCGCCCGGCTTCGTGCGCAGTCTGTAAGGCTGTGGTCAAGCCGCCGTCGATGTGCTGAACGAGATAGACGACGACCAGGACGCCGGCGACAACGAAGAACAGTGCCTGGTAAGCGCCTGCCCAGACGACCGCCTTGATGCCGCCAAAGGCAATAAAGACAATGCTAACCACGGTGAATAAAGTTATCGTCGCGGCCAGAGGCCAGCCCATGATGACACCGACAGCCATACACGTTGCGTAAAGGCGTACACCCGAAGCCAGAAGACGTGTGATGAAGAAATAGATTGAGCCGGTGTACTGGGTCGCCGGTCCGAATCGGTGCCCTAAGAACTCGTAGATGCTGGTGCAGTTGTGTTTGTAGAAGGCAGGAATGAATAGAAACGCAACGACGAGCCGGGCCAGGGCCAACCCGACCAGGAACTGGAGCCATCGCCAGTTCTCGGTGAAGGCTGTGTGCGGGATGCCGACAATTGTCAGGGCACTGATCTCGGTGGCCACAAACGACAGGCATGCTACGACAGGTGGAATGCGTCGGCCTCCGAGGAAGAAGTCGTCCGTGTCCTTTTCCTCGCGTCCGGAAACGTATGAGATGACGAACAGCAGCATGGCGCCGACGCCTACAATGCCCCAGTCCAGCCCGCTTAGTGTGCCTGCCTGAGCTACGATGGGATTCACGATGTCTCCTCAATTGCTTTTCGCAGAAACTGGTCGCACTCGTCAAGTATTTTTGTGGCGCCCGCCAAATTTGTCCGGCGAAAGTGCATTACAATAGCAGCTTTAACTTTGCCCTGTGCGCGTCTGAGCAGTCTCCTCGCGCGAGGTCGGCTGAGATTGGTCATCTCCATCTCAATCCGCAGCGACCGGTCGCGTAATTTCTCATTTGTCGCCTTCAGGTCAACCATAAGATTGCCATAGACCTTGCCTAATTTGACCATTGCTCCTGTGGTGAGAGTGTTGAGTACCAGTTTCGTTGCGGTACCGGCTTTCATCCGGGTTGAACCGGTGATAACTTCCGGGCCGACAACCGGGTTGATAATGATTTCAGCAGGGATATGCCCGACGGCCTCCGGCGCACAGGTAACAAAAATAGTCACGGCCCCTATTTGCCGGGCTTCTTTGAGAGCGCCGTGCACAAAAGGGGTCATACCGCACGCCGCCAGGCCAACCACGACGTCACTTGGTCGGACCCGTATCTTCCTTATTGATATAGCACCATCCTGGGCATAATCTTCGGCCCCTTCAACTGACCGGACCAGCGCACGTCGGCCACCGGCAATGATACCCTGTACAAGTGAAGGCCGTACACCAAAAGTGGGTGGGCACTCCGCGGCATCCAACACACCCAGCCGGCCGCTTGTGCCGGCTCCTACGTAAAATAGCCGTCCGCCCTTTCTAAACCGCGATACAATCAAATCGATCGCTGCAGCAATTTGTTTACGCTGCTGCGCCACGGCGGCGGGCACAAGCGCATCTTCAGCGTTAATAAGTTTGACAATCTGCTTTGTCGATAGCTTGTCGATATTTTCGCTGGCGCGGTTGCGTTTCTCAGTAGTCGGCAAAAGTCTTCGTTTTCTTGTCATACCGGTATTATCTTTCCCAGGACAACCGGCCGGTCGGCACCGGTGGCTCCGGGCACGTTGTTAGTTAGCCCGTTTATAGTTGCCCAGGCTAAAATAGCAAACGAAACCGCCTCCCTGGCATTGACACTAATGCCGAAATCTTCGGTAGAGAGCATCTTAACGTTCGGCAGCTCGCTCCGCAACATCTCCTC
>CAYTND010000151.1:0-5962 GCA_964438965.1 uncultured Pirellulales bacterium | reverse complement strand
ACGCACCGGCTTTGCATTTTGTCAACGTCTGCAGGTTCTACTCTGGAATAATCGAAAAGGCAGATAATTGAGCCTGGTCATACCCTTTTTTGAGCGTTTTATCTAAATGTTTGACATATCTAACACAGCCTCATATCATACTCGTCGCGCGTGAAGGGGCCCCGCAAGGCGGGAACCCAAGCGTGATGCGTATTGCGAAAGAAGAAAAAACGCACGATGCAACACGCAATCTTGTCCTGAGCGCAGTCGAAGGGACGATATACGCAGTACGAGAAAGGTCCTTCTTTTATGGCGAAACGAAAAGTGACTTTGAAAAATAAGCCGTTTTTACTAATCATCCGTGACGGGTGGGGTTACAACCCAAACAGAGATGAAGATGAATATAATGCCGTCAAGTGTGGAAATACTCCGACAGATGATATGCTGATGGCCGAGTATCCAAACTGCCTTGTCCATACCAGCGGCGAAGACGTGGGCCTGCCGGACGGAACGATGGGCAACAGCGAAGTAGGACATCAAAATATCGGCGCCGGCAGAATCGTCCCCCAGGAATCTGTAAGAATCAGCAGAACTATTCGCGACGGCTCCTTCTTCGAGAATAAAGAATTCCACAATTTAATAAAATTTGTGAAAGACAACAACGGCAAAATGCACGTTATGGGCTTGTGCAGTAACATCGGAGTACACTCGCTGTTAGACCACCTGTACGGCCTGCTTGAATTAGCTAAAAGAAACGACGTAAAGGATGTTTTTATCCACGCATTTACCGATGGCCGCGATTCACCGCCGGACAGCGGAGCAGGATACATAGCCGACATTGAAAAAAAGGCCGCGGAAATAGGCGCAGGAAAAATCGCAACCGTTATGGGCAGATTCTATGCGATGGACCGCGACAGCCGATGGGACCGTGTACAAAAAGCTTATGAATGTATGAGGATAGGTAAGGGTCTTAAAGCAGCCAATGCAGCAGAAGCAGTCGCCACAAGCTACGAAAAAGACGTAACTGATGAATTTATCGAGCCGACGTGCATTGTCAATGAAGACAACGAACCATTGGCCACTATCGACAACGGTGACGGTGTAATATTCTTCAACTTCCGCGGCGACAGACCTCGCGAAATTACACGAGCATTTGTTGAGAAGGACTTCAAAGAATTTGCCAGAACGACCAAGCCGAACATATATTTCGTCTGCACGACAGAATACGACGCCACAATACCTGCGCCGGTGGCGTTTCCAAAACTGCCAAAGATGAAAAATATCTTGGGGGCGTACTGGGGCTCTCTGGGTCTGAAGCAATTTCGCTGCGCCGAGACAGAAAAATACGCGCACGTTACTTTCTTCTTCAACGATTATACCGAAAAACCATTCACCGGCGAAGACAGGCAAATTGTCCCTTCGCCGCGAGTTCGAACATACGACCTAAAACCCGAGATGAGCATTTACGAGGTTACTGACGTTGTACTGGAAAGACTTGACTCGAATAAATACGACGTGGTAGTGGTCAATTTTGCTAATCCGGATATGGTCGGCCACACCGGTATATTGTCCGCAGCGATAAAAGCGGCTGAGGCGGTTGACGAATGTGTGGGCAGGATATTGGACAAGGTCAAAGCTCTGGGCGGGGCAGCTATAATCACCGCTGACCACGGTAATTTCGAAAAAATGATAGATGGCAGCCCAGACAACCCGCACACCGCTCACACTATTGGCGACGTGCCGTTGGTCATATTCGACGAACGCTACAAAAACAGCAAGCTCCGCAAAAGCGGCAGATTAGCCGACGTAGGGCCTACCCTGCTGGATATGATGCAACTGCCCCAACCAGAAGAAATGACCGGCAAAAGCCTGATAGAAAACTAATCCAAAAAGCATTAGATAGACGTTCACAGAACGGAGAATCTTATGCCAGAAGTATTTCCTGAACCTATAAGAAGCTTACCCCAAGCGGATGTTCCTCTGAGTGGGTCAAAGGCTTATCTCTCGCAATCAGAAAGCCACCAGATTGTTTTCTGGAGGTTTGATGAGGATGTTGAAGTCGCGGAGCATTCCCACGAAGACCAATGGGGCGTGGTTTTGGAAGGCAAGATAGATTTGGTAATCGAAGGAGTTAAGCGAACTTATACAAAAGGCGACCGCGTTTTCATACCAAAAGGAGCAAAACACTCAGCCAAAATATATGCAGGCTATGCTGATATTTCGTTTTTCAATGAAAGAGACCGCTACAAAAGACAATAGGTTCCCGCTGAAGTTTACACCGCACTACGATGCGGGGCGGGAATGACAACTCAGTTAGCTCGGCGGACTTGGTGGTGAAACTAAATGCCATACACTAATCAACTGTGAGTGGCAGCTTCAAGCGCAGCTTGGGACGGTGAGCGGGAGACAACAATGGGACAAATAGTCATTCTTGACCAGAATATGGTTAATATGATTGCAGCCGGTGAGGTAATCGAACGGCCTGCAAGTGTGGTCAAGGAACTTATGGAAAACAGCATCGATGCCGGCGCGACAAAAATAACGGTGTCCATTGAGGATGGAGGCAGAAAATTAATGTCAGTCGCCGACAACGGCTGTGGAATGGACGGTGAAGACCTGGCCCGCGCATTTGAGCCACACACCACCAGTAAAATAAAAACCAGCAAAGATTTGCAGGGTATATCGACGCTTGGCTTCAGAGGCGAAGCATTAGCAAGTATCGCCTCGGTCGCACAAGTGAAGGGCACAAGCAGAAGAAAAGAACAAACCGGCGCCAATTGCATTGAAATTGATTGTGGCAACAAGGGCAGCATCAGCCCAGCCAGTGCAGATTACGGCACAACAATCCAAGTCAGAGATATTTTCTATAAATTACCTGCCCGGCGGAAATTTCTCAGAACCGCCAACACTGAAATGGGCCACATCGCCGAGCAATTCACACGCATCGCACTGTCAAATGATAGTCTGGATTTGACGCTGATACATAATGGCAAAGAGCTTTATCGGCTATCAAACAAAGATGGACTCCGCCACCGCATAGCTGAACTGTTCCCGATACCTCCAAGCGGGATTTCTGAAAATTTGATTGAGACCGAAAGCGACGAAAAAGGATTACATATCCTCGCCTTGATAGGCAAACCGAGCATTTCAAGAACAAGCAGGAAGTTTCAATATATATTTCTAAACGGCCGATTCATCCGCGACAAATTTATCTCGCATGCAATCAAAGAGGCATATCGCGGCCTGCTGGAACCTAACAGATTCCCTGTCGTCTTTTTGTTTATTCGAATGCCTTATGAAGACTATGACGTGAACGTACATCCCACCAAGAGCGAAGTGCGTTTTTATAACGCCAATTTAGTTCATTCGCAAATCCTGGGGACTCTTCGGGAAAAGCTTTTATGCACAGACCTCCAGACGCAGGCACAACTGCCGAGGCCGGCAAATTTGCCTGGAAGCCAGGACAGCCCACCAACAGGCCATAGAAGTCAGGCAATTGCTGATGCGATGGCTGAATTTTTCAAAAAGCACAGACCGGTCCAAACCCAAGAACAATTCGGCTATAAATCAAAACAGCACCTTGTTGCGCTGCGCCCTTCTACCGGACAGATACCCGAAAGCCGCACCGGCCCCGCTACGGCCCGGGCCTTCGCCGAGACGAGCCAACCTGTGCCGGAGATTCGCCCGGAACAAAGAAAATTTCTGCAAATACACGATAGCTTTATCGTCGTACAAACTGATGATGGATTTGATATCATCGACCAGCATGCGCTTCATGAGCGGATAATATATGAGCAGTTGTGCAGGCGAATACTCCACAGGACACCTGACGGTGGAAAAAGCAAACTCGAATCGCAAAAACTGCTGATACCTGAAAGCTTTGAGGTTACCCCCTCCGGTGCTGATGCACTTAAAACCAATGCCGAACTGCTCGAAAAATTAGGAATCGAGCTTGTACCATTCGGCCCCAAGACTATGGCTGTCCAGGCCTTTCCCACGATGCTGTCAAAAGCCAACCCGCTTGATTTTGTTCAGGATTTAATCGACCTGCTCGAAAGTAAGTCCGCTCGGGGACGCCTTCCGGCGGACACAAACCTTGATGGCGAAAGATTACTCGACGAGGTTTTGAATATGGCTGCGTGCAAGGCGGCAATCAAGGCCGGCCAAAGACTAACCGACAGTGAAATAGAACAACTGCTTGCAGACAAAGAAAACGCCGAGTCCGCAAGTCGCTGTCCACATGGCAGGCCCACCACGATAAAATTTTCGATAGCTGAACTGGAAAAGCAATTTAAGCGAACATAATGTTGAAGAAACTTCTATTTTTAATATTTGCAATCGTAGTAGGAGTAGCCGGCTTTATCCTGGTCAGCCGACATAAGAATCTGCTAAACTCATTAGACGGTACGAACGGAGATTTTTTTACAAGCTCAAAAGCCCCACCGAATAAACCGCAGAGGATCGTCTCATTAGCTCCAAATCTAACTGAAATACTTTTTGCACTCGGGCTTGACGATAAAATCGCCGGTGTAACACTTGATAGTGATTATCCACCGGCGGCGCAAAAAAAAACAAAGGTAGGAACATTTTGGCAGCCGGATACCGAAGCTGTGATAGCTGCTAAGCCGGATTTAGTGGTTACGTTACAGATTGAGCAGCAAAAGAGTGTTGCTGATAGTTTGAACAGGCTGGGCTACCGGGTTTTAGTTCTGAAGATAGAGAAGATCGAGGAACTCTTCACAGCAATTCAAAAAATCGGCACCGCCACAGGCTGCAAACAGCGTGCTGACAAACTCATCGAAAACATCAGTGGTCAGTTGAACTATTTGAAATCGAAATATAGCTCAACCAACAGGTCAAAGGTATTGTGGGTAATACAGACAGAGCCTTTGCGAGTGGCCGGCAGAAATACCTTTATCAACGAATTTATTGAGCTGGTTGGCGGAGAAAATGCCATTGGCCCTACTATTCAACGATATCCACCTATAGGCACTGAAGAACTTCTCGCCTGTAATGCTGAAGTAATAATCCAATCCGCGATGGGAAAGACCGATATCGACAAGCAGCAACAGCAGGCAGAAGTTTTTTGGAGCAAATGGGCAAGTTTGCCGGCCGTCAAAGACAATAAAATTTACGTTGTTAATTCGGACACTGTGTTAAGATTAGGACCAAGATTGCCGCAGGGTGTAGAAATAGTCGGCCGCTACTTACACCCGGATACATCACCACAAACCAGGTAAATTATATGAAGGAAAAAGTGATATTTTCATGGAGTGGAGGTAAAGACAGTGCGTTAGCCCTTTATGAGCTTCAGAAAACAAAAAATTATGAAATCGTGTCCCTGCTGACAACAATAACCCGGGACTATGACAGAATCAGTATGCACGGCGTAAGGACTATCCTGCTCGAAATGCAGGCGCAATCTCTGGGCATCCCTCTTGAGAAAGTATTCATTACAAAGGACGCCACCAATGAACAATACGAGCGTAAAATGTGGGAGGTTATGACAAAATATCTGGCCGCTGGTATTTCATCCGTAGTTTTCGGAGACATCTTCTTAGAAGACCTAAGAAAATACAGGGAAGACAATCTATCGAAGATAGGAATGAAAGGGATATTCCCTATATGGAAAAGAAATACTGCTGAACTTGCTCACGCATTCATAGATTCGAGGTTCAAGGCGGTTATTACCTGCATTGACTCAAATCTTCTCGATAAAAAGTTTATCGGCAAAACCTTTGATGAACATTTTTTATCCAGACTTCCTTCCACCATTGACCCTTGTGGCGAAAATGGAGAATTCCATTCATTTGTATATGATGGGCCGATATTCCGAGACAGGATATTACACACAACGGGGAAAGTAGTTTTAAGAGAAAACCGTTTTTACTATTGCGATGTGCTCCCTCTTCGGAATGATAAAACTGCTGTCTGTCCTTACATAACAACTCAAGTAAGCTAATGGCTGAATTTTTAACAGCAA
>CAYTND010000150.1:0-5970 GCA_964438965.1 uncultured Pirellulales bacterium | reverse complement strand
AATGTACACTGGTACACCATTGACTGATTTGGCCAGTGCCTCGAGGCCTTTGGCGATATGCTCGGCAGTCAGCTCAGGCCAGTCGCCGAAAGTTGGACGATCCGCATCGGCGAGGACCGGGACGATAACTTCTGTGATGGTAGTAAAGGCAATGGGTGCGACATTCTGGTCTTCTACGGTTGCCCAGAAGGAAGGCCAGAGCAGCTTATGAGGTGCAATCTTACCATTGGGTTGTTGGGCGAAAACGGGAGAGCTAATATGCGGAAGCGCCTCGCGGGATTTATTAACACCAATCGTTCCCAGGCGATGCGCTCGGGCGGTTTTAGTCAAAATGGTTTTTTCTCTTGGCCAGGGACCCGAGTGGCAGGCGGTGCAGCTTAGCCTCTCAAAGTGTACCGGAGGAATACCCCGATGTTCCGGCACGGGCGCACCCGACCGGCCCGCCATCGGTAACGACGAGTCTTTTTCTCCAAGGTGGCAACCCTCGCATGATGAGGTAGCCGCCAACGGATTTGTTGACACAGACGCTTCGCCTTTATAACCACGAGTAATGTTATGATCGATGCCGTTACGGTGACAATCAACGCAGGTCAAACCAGCCGTCAGGTGAATATCCTCATCTGACGACCACTTCTCTGCACTTTCTTTATCCAGGTCCATATTGGAATGGCAGAAGTAGCACCGATGGTTGGGGACCTCTCTTACGATGTTAAAGGAGATTCTGTTCTCGTGGTCGAAAGCGGTTTTGCGATAAATAATGGTCGGTGGAACCTTCTTTGCATCTTCCGGCGGCTCAGGCATAAACGGGTCGTAGGTCTCAGGCATATCCTTGGCCGAACCGCTGACAGAAGCAAATTCACAAGTGGCTGCCGAAACCCACCGGAAATTCTCACGGGACACCTGGAGGAAACATTCGCCCTGGTTGTGAGCGGGGTCGGCATCATGGCAGCTCAGACAGTTGATTTCCAGCTTGCCGGAGATATAGTCGCGCATAATCTCGTCTGGGTTTTCCGTTTCAAGCTCTCCGGCGCCGCCGCCGGGCGTATGTCTGCCGAAATACTTAGTGAACTCACGAGTTGTCAGGCCGACCTGCTCAGGCTTGAAAGTTCCCGGCCAGGGACGATAAGAAAGGGGAATCTGGGTACCGGTCCGAGCATCCGCCAGTATCCAGGGCTGCCCCGGACGACCGGGAGCAACATTCGGGTCAACGGCGTTGAAATGCAAGCCCTTGGCGATTATTCCATAGCTGTGGCAATCCCCACAGGTCCAGCGAGTCGAAAACGGCAGAAGAGGGTCATCATCGGGGGAAATTTTTTCTCCTTTTTCGCCGTCTTCATTTTCAGAAAACAAAGGAATAAGATGAATTGGATGTGCCCGGCTGCCGTCACTTTCATCGCCGAGAAGTTTCTGGTCGGTATTAGCCCCCACTGCTTCGTTTGCAAAGCAAACGGTAGGGGTGGACAGGCACAATACCAGCAAACACAAAAAGCCTGTTAATATCAACCCTTTTCTCAATGTCCGGTCAATCCTTTCCTCAATTCAAAGTGACTAAAGTGAGCTAAAGTTATCCCTTTTTTCACTTTAGGCACTCCAAACTTTAGGCACTTTCTAATTTCCTTTTTGAACAAGATTTTTTATACTTCAAAGTCTCCCGGCTTGAACTCTAATTTTCTGCCGGCTGCCACTGCTTCATTAACCTTCAATACCGTAACCGCTGTTTCGTATCCGATTTCAGCGGGGCAATTGAGCTTGGCTTTGCCCCGAACAGCATCGAAGAAGTTCTCAAGGTGCGGCTGGTGGTACAGCTTGTTATCCATTGTTACCGGCAGGTCATAACTGGGCGGCTTCGGCGACTCCCGCACATCCAGCACAGCATCGCTGGCGGATGCTTCTTCTTTTTCCTCCTCGGGCGGTTCCTTGATAAAGCCCATCTTGACCCACTTTTCCCAGTTCTGTGCCGGGACCCACGCTTCTCGGTATATAGTGCCGCGCCCAGCGGCTTCCGAAATCATCAGCGTCCCTTCATCACCCATAAAGGTTTCAAAGTATCCGTTGCTGCTGTTGGTGGTTATTGTCTGATAAAACGCCCTGACTGTGTGGTCGCCAACCTGGTACTCATAAATGGCCATAACATTGTCATACCAGTCGTGCTCCTTCCAGTAGTCGATACCACCACTGGCCATCACGGCCTTGGGATTTGTGCCGAGGAACCAGCTAAAGATGTCAATCTGGTGTGAGCCGAGGTCAACAATCGGGCCGCCTCCAAGTCCCTTATACCATCGCCAGTTTTTGAACTGCTTCATCGAGTCGAAACCATACTTTTCCAGTGTGGCCTGGTCAATAACGGCTTTTTTCGGCCAACCTAAATCTTCGCACGCCGCCTTGCTGCGGTTCCACTGCCCATTGATAGTAGTAATCCGGCCCAAGAGCTTTGACTCGTTGATGAGCTTCTCGTAACAGTGAATGTACCGGGGGTTACTGCGGCGCTGATGGCCTATCTGCAGTAACTTGCCGGTTCTCTTTGCGGCTTCCGCCATCTTCTTGGCACCTTCGAGGGTATTGGACATCTCCTTTTCGCAATAGACGTTCAGCCCGGCCTCAAGGCAGGCAACAGTGTGCTCGGAGTGCCAGAAGTCTGGCGTGGCAATAATGACCGCATCGAGGTCTTTTTCCTTATCGAGCATTTCCCTGTAGTCCACGTAGGTATTATTCGCGTGCTTGTAGGCCTTGAGTATGCGAGAGACACGTTTTTGATTCCAGGCTGTCCAAATGTCACAGACCGCCTTGAAGCGAATGCCGGGTATCTTCAGACAGGCGTTCATCAGTACCTGTCCCTGGGCCCCGCAGCCGAGCAGGCCTATGTTGATATCATCCGGTTTTTTGCCGCCTGCCTGTCCTAAAACCATCGGCGAAAATGCCAATCCTGCTCCTGCCGCCGCGGTAGAACGCAGGAAACTACGTCGGTCAATTTTCTTGTTATTTTTTTGATTACTCATCGTGTTTCTGTCAACTCCTTAAATTTAACAAATTAAACTCATCACCAACTTTTATTGTCGCGTAATATAACGTTGCCGTATATCACTGTCAAGCACGCACTTGACGTTTTTTCTCTGCCGGCACTACCCAGCAGCGATATACAGTTACTCTACCAACGGTTTTACTATGATATTGCGATACGCCACAGGCCCGTGGTTACCCTGGAACATAAGCGAACCGAAAGGTGCTTCCCTGCCGAGAAGGGGACCGCCAGTCGAACCAGGCATTTCGATATTTTCGTGCAGCACCTGGCCGTTGAGCTCGATCTTGACGAACTTGGCATTACTGGTTTTTCTGCCGTTGGCGTCGAACCTCGGAGCTTGAATTTCAATTATGTACTTCTGCCATTCGCCGGGTCTCCGAGAGGCATTCACGCGGGGCGCACCGGCACCGTAAATCGCGCCCATATCACCGGAGCCCATTTTTACTCTTTCCCAGCTATCCAGCACCTGAATCTCGTATTCACCCATAACATATATACCGGAATTGGAACCTTTCGGCACCATTACCTGCAGCTCGATACGGCAGTCGCCGAATTTTTCTTTGGAGTATATATCGATACTCTCGCCGTGGTGAGCAGCCAGATTTATCATTTCACCATCGCCACCTTTATTCACTAACAGCTTCGGATTCTCAGACGACATCTTGGCGGTGCCGACTACCCATTTGCTTTTTTTCTTGTCACCCTTGACCGCCCAGTTGTTGAGGTCTTTGCCGTTGAACAGCACGACAGCATCGCCATATTTCGGCTTTAGATTTTTGATGCGAATGTCCTTGAACTCAACGAGCATTGGCGGCCCGGCGTGGATTTGAAGCGCCAGGATACCTTCTCGCGCAGCACCCCTGAGGTCCTTGGGGTCGCCGGGGTCGGTCACCCGGTCGTTGTCAATCAGCTCCATCGTCTGGTAGCCGTTGAGGTAGTGTATCAGGTGGTTGCCCGAAGCGATGATTCTATACTCGTTCCAGTCCTTTTCCTTGTAGTAGCCGGCCTTGATAAGCTCGTCTTTATCTGAGACTCTGCCGATGACATTCTTTTTGCCGTTTTCATCGATGACCATCATATCACCGACGTTGACCAGCCATCCTCGGCCTTTTTCGTGATAGAGGAACCCGACCTTGCCCGGTGCATTTTCGACCTCGGCCTGGTAGCCGCTGACGACCCAGTTGCCCACGTCCTTACTGCGGTACTGCACGCCGGAGTTGCCGTTCCGTATGCGGAATTTCAGCCGCAGCTCGAAATCTCGCAGCTTACCGCCACGCCAGATAAGGAACGTATTACCGCGGGCAGGTTTGGTAATAGTGGTTTGACCGCGAATGACACCATCCTCGACCGACCACAGACGCATGTCACCGTCCCAGCCGCTCAGGTCCTTGCCATTGAATATCCATCGCCAATCGGTCTGGCCTAATTCGGCGGCGGTCCGCTCGAAGTAAGAAACACATCCGGCGATTTCAGGCATTGAGTTTAGCCAATTGTGCTCATACTCAATCGAGAATACACCCTTGAAATCCTGACGGTCAAGCTCAGCTAATATCGCCTTAACGTCGCATTTTCCTGTCCCCCATATCACATCATGCCCCTGGTCGAGGTCCTTAAAGTGCAGACTGATAATACGACCTTCGAGTTTTTTCAGTGCCTCGACCGGATTGACACCCGAACGCATCCAGTGGCCCGTATCTGCACAGGCCCCGATTCGCTTGCTGCGCCCACGGCAGACCTTGAGCACGGTATCAGGATTCCAATAACGCGAAGGTTCGGGGTGATTGTGGATGGCCACATTAATCTTGTACTCTTCGCACAATTCCTCTATAAGGCCAAACGCATTCTCCGGCGGCTCAGACACAATCGTCTCAATTCCCATTTCCCGTGCGAAATTGAAGACCTTTCGACATTCCGCCTCGTTGTTTGGCAGTCCCACTACACCGTAGTTTACGAGTTTGACTCCCGATTCCCGAAGCTTTTGCAGCATTTCCTTCTTGTCCTGCGAGGTCATATTGTGATCGGTTTTGACATCGGGCTTTTCCTTGCTGAGCCGCTGGCCCGGATAAGCCTCGATATAGCGCAGGCCAAGCGCCCTGGTCTTGTCAACCGCCTCGTAAAACGTAAAGCGATTGAAACTGTACGCCTGCATGCCCAGCTTCCAGTTTTCCTGGGCATCAGAAGCACCGTAAGGTGTCCCCAAGGGACTGCCGTTTGCCCTGGGCAACCAGCAAATGCACAACACAAACGCCAGCACAACAACACTAAGTTTTATCTCTCTGTTCATTTCTTTTTCTCCTATTAATAAGACGTTATTCCCCACACAAATAGTATAACTATAGTTTCCAACCTTCACGATATTTGCGTCTTAGGTATTTGTCGGCCTCAGGTACATTGGTAACTTTGAAGTTCGGCCCGTCCCAGTATAATTTCCGGCCGGCACGAGCTGCCACGTTGCCTAACAGGATAGTTTCGCTCAACGGTCCGGAGTAATCGAAGTTAGCTAACGGCTTCGGGCCGCCCTTACAAGCCCTTATCCATTCCTGGTAGTGGTTAACACCCCTCGGCAAAAACGGCTCAGGTACTTTGAAGCCTTTCATTTTCGATTCCGGTATCAGTCTCGGGCCGCCCATGTGCGGGGCCATTATGGTGCCCTTTTCGCCGTAGTACAGTCCGCCCTGGCCGGGCAGCTTGCGCCCCGGCTCAAGCTCCCTCGGCAAAAAGGGTCTGTTAACGCCGTCGTACCAGGTAACCGTAACCGGCGGTAATTTGCCGCGGGCCGGAAACTCCCACCGAACGGCTGTCGCCTGCGGATAAGTTTCATTATTAAACTTAGCCGGATGTGCCTCCACGCTTATAGGATATTTCAAATCGAGCGCCCAAAAGACAGGGTCTATTATATGACAGCCCATATCTCCTAAGGCCCCTGTTCCAAAATTCCACCAACCCCTCCA
>CAYTND010000149.1:0-5991 GCA_964438965.1 uncultured Pirellulales bacterium | reverse complement strand
GAATGCGTTGGAATCGTGTTGGTTCTGAAGCAATAATGGCGTTAGTTGCATTGCAGGAGTCGAATACGTGGAAAAGCTACTGGGACATCCAAAAACAGGCAGCATAGACCCCCCAGAAAATCTGGCCACACCCGCCAATCCGTGCCTGTTTTGAATTTTGTATCTCGGTCACGCCTGTCAGAAGCGTGCGTATCCGCATTTGAATTTGTCCGTTCTCCGTAGTATTACTACGAAGGATGAATTTCGAATTTCGTGCTTCCGACTCCTTTGCTATCCTCACAGTATCATCAACTCTCGAACCTTCTTCACTGCAGGGCCTGGCGCATTCACGAGAGATTTTACTTTCTGCAAGCCTGCCCTCGACCTGATCGGGGGTCTCAGCTATTCCTGCCTTGGTGTTTATGCCGCTTTGTTTAACCCCCAAATTTATTCCGCCGGTTTTATTTCACCAAAATTTATTGGAGGTCGTTTAGTCAAGCTTAGAAATCACGATAACATTAAGCAGTGTACCATCTTCACGACGAGTGATTTGCAGCGTGTTCGCTCCGGCCGGCAGCGTCCAATTCGCAACCGCGTCGCTGTGATCGCTACTGTGAACCTCGTCCCAGTGCCATTCGGCTTTTGTGCGATTGAACAACATCTTTTCCGTTTGTCCTGGTATAACATCTGGCGACCACACATGACATTGGATGGTCTTCGGCCTGATGATGTCTATTACGACAAGAAGCCGGAGAAGCCGAAACGTGACGCAAAAACGGTTCCGTGTAATATCGAACATCATCGATTCCAGCAAACACGGATCACCGGGTATCGGCTTAAAAAAACTGCGTAGTTTACGGACTCGTCTCGGTTTTCATGTTGGCTTAACACATGGAAAGTCCCTCAAAACTTCAAGCATTGAAGCACAACTCTTTCATTTTGATTGAGTTTGATATGTCCGAGGGCTTTTGTTCACTGACACATACCTGAATATTCTCTTTTCAAAAAGCAATTATTGGAATTACGCTGTTTTTCAGTGGTCCGACGCCCGCTTGATAAGCGCATGTTGTTTTATATATTTTTGTAAATTGAAACCACACTTGAAACAATGTTGATTTCTTTTGTCCCAAATAATATCCTGGACGCTACAAGCCGGGCACTTATTAAAGGTAAAATCTGTGCAGATATGCGGATTTCTGACTAAGGCCCTAATCATGTATGTTTGTTTGCTTGGCATTTTGCACACTCCTCCCAAAAAGCATGCCCGCTGGATTCAGCGAATCACGATACACGTAATTACATAATCCACGGGATTCTATATACCCCTACCCATTGTCCATACTCAATATGGCTCGTCGAAAGAATTTGCGGGTAGTACCGCTCATTTGAACTCCTCCCGAGATAAAGTTGTCGCTCTAAGATAAAAATGATATTCCAACCGTTTGGTATATCGGCTATTTCTGTGATGGATTTAACTTGATTGGTTATGTTCTGCATAGCTTTTCAGCTAAACGTCCGATAAGTACCCACCCCCAGCCACGTGGTTTCTCTAACTAAGCCGTTTCTCCTATTTTGATGTTCACCCTATAAATTTTAGTATTGAATTCATAGCAATGTTGTGTATAACTCATTTGGCAGAATAGGAAAAAATACGATTTTTTCTGTTTTTTCTTTACATTTTACACCTTTTTTGGGATAATATATGTTCCAATAGAGATAGAAAATCAGACTGCATTTTTTGTGGGAAAGGAATAATTAGTGTAACATTTCTTCTATAAATTTGGTTTATACCAAGCGTGTAATGGAGCGAAGGCGAGGAGAGAGAGTTTTGTTTCTTTCCGGAGGTCAGGAGGCTTAGCTACGAAAGACAGGTGGTCTTTCTCTCTCTTCGACAAAGATTGGATGATATTATTATGGATTTAAGGAGGATACACATGAGTTTATCGAGAAGGACAACGCTCTTAACAGTAACGTCATTTTTGTTCCTGGTGACACCCTGTCTTGCTCAAACCCCTATACAGCAAGAGAGAAAAGCTGAGTTAGAACGGGTTTTAGAAAAACTACGAAAAAAGTCAGAAGACAAAACATCTTTGGTTGGGCTGACTTTTCCCGAGGATACAAGTCAACGGTTTTTGGTAAAGGAACTGCGAATAAGCGGCAACGACTTAATTTCAACAGCAGAGCTGCTGGAAGAGCTACCTTTTGTTTATAAAATTTCTGAACAGACAGGTGACACGGTCGTTGAGCAAGTCTATGACTTCCAAGTCTTACATGATGTAATTTTAAATCCGAACCAGGAACGTGAAGTTTCACTGAAAACCATACAGGGCTTAACCAAGTATGTCCTGTCAATATATCAGGAGGAAGGTTATGCCGGCATCTACGTGTATATTCCAAACGCAGCGGTCCAGGGAACAGCTTTAGTTGATAATGTGCTACCTGTAGAAGTTTTGGAAGGTAAGATAGCAAAGATTGAAGTGGAGAGATATGATTTTGACCGACAAGAGATGGAAAAAGGTTTTTTGAAAGAATCCGTACTGAAATTATGGTCGCCGGTAAAGGAAGACGATGTAATCCAAAAGAAGAAAGTGGATGATTTTATCAAGCTGCTCAACCTTAATCCTGACAGATATATTTCCGCCGTTATCTCAAGAAGCGCTGAGCCGAACGCTTTAAATTTAACGTACGACGTTTATGAAGCAAACCCCTGGCACTGGTACCTGCAGGTAGATGATGCGGGCACTAAAGACAAACAATGGGCTCCAAAAATCGGTGTCATCAATACTAATCTCACAGGTATAGACGATAGATTTAGTGCCATGTACCAAGCTCCGTGGGAGAGAGATTTAGAAGATGAATATTCATTGTTTGGAAGTTACGATTTTCCTGTTTTCACACCTCGGTTGCGCCTTAGCCTTTATGCCGGATACAGCCAGTTTGATATCCCCGCGGCAGGAATCGATTTTCTTGGTAATGGCTCATTCTATGGCAGCCTATTGAGTTACAACATCTTCCAGATAGATAACTGGTTTGTTGATGTTACTGGTTCCGTAAGTCACGAAGAAAGCAAATGGACACCTTCGTTGGGATTAGGAAGTGATATTAATATGGATTTGTGGGGGATTGGGATTAATATCCACTGTTCAGATGATATGTCAAATACATCTCTGACATTTAACAGGATTGAGAGGATGAGTGGTTCCAGTAGAGATGAGTTTAACATAGCCCGGTCGAATGCAGACCCTGATTTTACTATTTACAACTTTGGGGCTACCCATAGTCAGTATCTCGAGACCAGCAAAGTTAATCGAGTCAGTGCCTCTTTCCGATTGATAACATCCGACGAAAGACTGGCCCCTTCAAAAATGAAGACCTTTGGAGGATTTTACACTGTAAGAGGTTATGAGGAAGATGAAATTGTTGCCGATGGCGGTATCCTTATGTCTGGTCAATACGAGTTTGACCTGGTGAAGTACAGCGAGTCCTTAGAGAATCCTGAAGCGACATCAGAAGCTACGTCAGAGGAAGCGCAGGATAACAAACCATGGCTAAGGAAACTGGCACCATTAGCCTTTATTGATTTTGGCCGAGCGAAAATAAAAAGTCCACTCGTGGGTGAGCAGGGAATTCAGGAACTCTGCTCATTAGGCGTGGGTACGATAGTTGAGCTCGGAGATAATTTTAGTGCAGGTATATATTATGGCTGGCCCCTTCGGGGAACTGACCAGACGAATAAAGGCGACAGCCGATTGAACTTTAGCTGTGTATACCGATTCTAATTCTAAGCGTTTTGTCCTGTAATCGTAAGTGGGATAGATATATTATGTGTAACTTAATTGCTCAAAAATAAATGAGGAGGAACTATGGAACTCTCGAGAAAATTTTCGAAAAGACGTTATTTTAAGAGCACTATCGTATACTTTCTGACGTGCTGCATGTTTTTCAACACGTCACTTTCGGTAGTACTTGCGGGGCCCGAAGGAGCACAGGTCGTTAACGGTCAGGTTTCATTCCAGCAAAGCGGTTACAATACGACTATAACGGCCTCTGACAAATCAATCATCAACTACAGCGGTTTTGATATTGCGCGCCCGGAGATTGTTCAGTTTATCCAGCCCGGCAGCAGTGCCTCTGTGCTAAATAGGATACTCTCGGCAAATCCGACGAACATTAACGGAACTCTGCTGGCCAATGGCAGGGTTTTCTTCGTTAATCCGGCAGGTGTGTACATCGGTGCCGGGGCCAGAATTAATGTCAACCAGTTAGTTGCATCAGGCCTGAATATAACAAACTCCGATTTTATAAACGGACAATACAATTTTGCCGGAGGTGAGGGGGCCGTTATAAATAGCGGTGATATTTCCGCAGAAAAAGTTTATCTGATTGGCCGGCAGGTTGCCAACTTCGGCAGTATAAGCTGTCCCGCCGGATATGTCGTAATGGCATCCGGAGACAGAGTATTCCTTGGCGAACCCGGCACTGATGTCGTGCTGGAGGTGGATGCGCCATCATTGCCCGAGTCGGCTGACCCGATCGAAGGTTCAGGTGTTCTCAACGAGGGCACGGTCGATGCTGCCGGCGGGACAATAGTGCTCGCCGCGGGAGATATTTACTCGCAGGCAATTTCAAATGTCGGCTCCTTATCAGCTTCGTTTGAGACCGGCGATGCTGGACAGATAAAACTTACCGCCGATGGCGGACAAGTTACCAATACCGGCACAATCGAGGCCTCCGGCAGCAAGGGCGGACAGGTGGCAATGGAAGGTGCTCGTGTCGGACAATTTGGAACAGTCCACGCCGACGGTACTGATTCAGACGGCGGCAGTGTGGACCTTCAGGCAAGCGAGGTAGTGGCCCTTAGTTCGGACAGTCTAACCACCGCAAACGCCGGTACCAACGGCGACGGCGGCGAGGTCATCGTTTACTCACCCGGCACGGCGCTTTTCCGTGAAGGCGCGCGAATAGAGGTCAAAGGAGGCAGCGAATCAGGTAATGGTGGATTTGTTGAAGTCTCGGGTAAAGAACATGTCGAAGTCTATGGTATTGCTGATAGAACAGCAGTTAACGGCGAGAGCGGTATGTTGCTGATTGATCCGGCTAATATTTCTATTACGGACAACGGTGTTGATGATACTACGTGGACAGGAGACGATTTTGCACCTACAAACCCAGCGGGGTCGCCCAGTCAAATAGATATTGATACTCTGGAGACACATCTGGACAGTGGAAACACGACGATAACCACAGCTTGGGATGACCAGGGTAGCCCTGGACTTAACCCTGATCCTGGCGAAACGGGAAATGTGACTTTCAATGCAAGCAGGGACCTTAAGGATGGAGTTGCCGGAGGTAGCAATAACTCATTGATGATTAACGCCGATGGTTCCATCATTTTCATGACCAGCAGTGGAATTAATTTTACGGGGACTGGAGATGTTACGCTCAACGTTGGCAGCGGCGGTTCGGTTGACCTGGATGCGGATATTAGCCTCGCAGGTGGCACGCTGAGCGGTAATGCTACTACGGTCAATGTTCAATCCAATGCCGCACAAATCCAGGATGCCATTGACGTCGCAGCCTCCAGCGCAACCGTCAATGTTGCAGTGGGGAGTTATTCGGAGAATCTCGCAATTAACAAGTCTGTTACACTGGAAGGTGCACAAGCAGGCAATGCAGTTTCTGGTCGAACCGCAGGCGGCGCCGGCGAGTCAACGGCTACAGGTCTCCATACGGTTACTGCCAGCACAGTAAATATAGATGGATTTAGCTTTGCCGATCCAACTGGCGGATCAGATGTCTTGGTGCAATTAGACTCTTCTGGCGGAGCGATTTCCGATTTTTCTTTCCGGAACAACTTTGTAACGATGGGTTCGGGAGACGTTGGGATTGACCTGGGCGGCGCGAGTACCGGCAACCAGGCAATCACAAACGTCACTATTGAGGATTCTGTCTTCAGTATGGTTGGCGCAGGGTATCCTGAAAACTGATGATACGCCGGCCATTTACCTTCAC
>CAYTND010000148.1:0-6004 GCA_964438965.1 uncultured Pirellulales bacterium | reverse complement strand
ATTCGTTTCTTCTGTCGTCGGTTTTGTATCGTTACAAATTGGGCAATCTTTACCGTTCTTACAATACCCGTCTGCGCTGGCGATGCTGGATTCCATTTGGTGAATGCCTTCTCGGATTTCTCTGGCCTTTTTCATCGGGTCAGCAGAGACGTCCACTTCCGACAACCGAAGCAAAGAAGTTAATTGTGCGTCTGCCTGCAAAAGTGTTTTTGGGTCTGAAGAAAAGCGAGCCATTATCCTCTCAAGTCGATGGATACTTTTACCCACATAACGCTTTTTATCCAGGTCAACAGCGTCTGTTATATATTCAATAGCACGTTTAACAAACTTCCCAACTGTAATATAATCAATCTCTGGGAAATAATGGTCCAGAGCTTTTCTTATTTCGGTTTTCGTTTTCCCAAGAATGAGTTGTTCGGCGACGAATTCTGTGATTTGTAATTTTAATGCTGGGTCTTTTCCTAAAACAAAATCCCACTGCCATTTACCCGCCATGATTATTACCTGTTGGTTTTCGCTAAATTGTAAAATGAAGAAAATGAAAAATAAATACAAACAATATATATGACCGGCAAAACAGCCTTTATAGCAACCTTTTTGAGAATCTAATTTATAATAATATAAAAATAGTTATAACCTGTGTGAGCAGCAAGGGTTACAACGAAAGTTTTTGGTATTTTGCTTTGCAAAAACTATCTGTTCGCAAGGGTTTGTGCAGACGTTCTTCGTAAGTTATTCGTAGATAAGGGGTTAGCGTTTTAGGAAAGTTTTTGGGATTTTTGCTTGCATTGCAGGGAGGGATTTGTTAAAATTGATAATCGCTATAATAGATAAAATCTATACAAAATGAGTTTTGAAAGTTTATCTGTCGATTAAACTGCCACGATTTGGAATTTCCCTCAGCCATCACTTACCTCATTTCTCGATGAGCATCCGGCATCGATTTATGGTTTAACGTGGAATACGTTTTTATCGCCTACTCTGAACATTACTGCATACGTTCCTGCCGACAGGGTTCCCTGTTGCTGAAACGATTCAGCCAGATTGACCGCTTGCGTCTGCCCGCCTATTTCAACAGGTATCGAGCCGGCATCACCTATTACTACTGCGACAACGTTGTAGACATTGTATGAAGAATTACTTTTGACTTTGACGGCCCATGCGGCCGTTCTGGCGCCGGGTGAAGTAACAACTGATACTTCCTGTATCTGCTCGGAGTTTTTACGAGCAAGTCTTTCCAATATTTGTTGACCATCTACGATATTCGCTCCACCGGCCATAATTATCAGCTCCTTTGTCGAACGATTCTCAAATTCGTACACTGCTTTTCAAAATCCATCTGCACTCGCTCTATCCAGCTTTTGCTTCGGTTATCACTCCTGCAGGCTAACAGGTCTCTGCTTTCGGGACTTGCGCTCACTCTGTCACCGACTTTGTAATCAAACACAAGATTCGGCGTTTGTATATCAATGGTCTCGATGGTCTCGGACGAAACCACTGCCCTGTGCCGGATAAACTCATACAAAGCATCGGTATCATCGACCTCGTCCGCAGTGCCGAGTGTCTCATCAGAGGGGCCTGCGAAGATGCTCTGGGCCGAAACCTTACGATACTTGAACTGACGGGGCAGCGTAATAATATGCTCAACCACGGGAACTGTTGAATTGACAGGCCCATCGGAAACTATACAAGTTAACCTCTCATCACTGATTACCGAGGCGGTCATTCTGAATTTCAACACTCCTTTCAGGGCCGCCACCCAGGTATCAACATCGAGCCGGTCGCTGCTGAGCCACACTCCGCACTCATCGAGCAGGATATTAAAAGCATGAAGGTACTGCCACCAATGCAAGCCGTCATCGAACGATACCTGCAGGAAATAGCCTAATGACTTTCCCTGTTTGTCGGTGGTCAAAGTCGGCCAAAAGCGCCTGCGGCGACGAATGAAATCACTGCTGCCGAAAATCTTGGAAAAGTCAAACGCATCACCCTGATTGTACGGAACACCACTGTAGTCCCCTGCCTCGTTAAGGCACCATTTGCGATATACATCTTTTACCTGATAAAAATCAGGATTGGTCGAAGGTGAAAATTTGTCATAGTTGATATCCTCAAGACTCCCGTCCCAGGCCTTCACCAGCTCAAAGGTCGCTTCCACAATTTTAAAGTCGCCCTGACCAATATACTTGTGCGTTATTGGCCAAAAATTTTTCTTGCTGTGCAAAGCTGCGATATTCGTCTTTGATATGCTGAGCTGCTCGCCGGTTTGCTGGCAATTCAACTCAATAGCTCTGCCTGTACCACTTTTATAGAACACAATTGCCTGGCCTGGCCCGGTCGGCACAAGCCGAGGGACAAACTTGAACCTCAAGCCGATCCTCTCACAGCATCGGTACAGGGCCTTTATCAGATTTAACTCCGTAACGTCGAGGTCGCGAACTACCTGGTTCTCGGTCAACACCCTCAGTTGGCCTATGCCAGGCGTCTGTAATTGACCGGTTGCCAAATATTCGCAAAGTAGATAATCAATTACTTCCGCATAGCTCCAGAGTTTGCCTTGCGACGGCTCAGCGCAAAAGCTCGTATAGCTCTTGCCATTGACTTTTATTGGTTCTGGATTGGCATTGGCCTTACCATCCGGATTAAATGTTGTATCAAGACCAGCCAAAAACACACTGGAATTGCTTGCCTCTGTCAGACGCTGGCCATAGACTGAGACCCGCTTTAAATTTGCGCTGAAATCTCTCGCTACTACTTCCACTTTTTCACCTTTTTTAGATGCCATCTTTGTATCGAAGTTTTCTATTTGACCGCAAAAGATTGGAAAACTAAAAGCCGCTGTACCCGGCGGGATACCGTTAAAATATTGTCGGATGCAAACAGTCTTTCCCATAGCAAATAAGGTCTCTATCTCTTCGGCAGCCGTCAAGCCGGGATCTCCGTACGCAGCAGGGTTGTAAGCCAATCTGGCCCAGCTAAATTCCGGCCAACCACCGCGTATAATCTCTACCGGCTCGGCCGCCGGACACAACATCCCATCGACCAAAATTGAGACAGAAGCGGCGGGAAGTGCCAGTCGTGTTTGTGCCGATTGGAAAAAGTCGATTCTGTTAGACATAGTTTATCTCGCCCTCGTTTCTTGATACTCGATACTCGTCGAGCATCGAGCATCCAGCATCGAATATCAAACAGCTTCAGTTCTTAAAATACCAATCGCGTCGGGATTTAAGGTGTCAAGCTGGATTTTCAGCCGAGCTAAAGAAGTATTCTCTATACCGCTGGCATCTTTAGCCCTTATAGCAAACAAGTATTTACCTGTCTCCAGAGCGCTGCTTTGAAAGCTGTAAAACTTTCGCCCCTTGTAACCAATTGTGGCAAGTGGATTTTGATAGTCGATTTGCCCTGTTCGGTCATCATAATAGACATTGAAGCTCACGGGCTGTGATTTTTGTTCGAGGGGACAATAGAACCAGGCAAGCCGTATCTTATTGCTGGCCACTTGTTCGACTTTTGAACTGAAAATATTATTCGGTTGCGGCTCCGCCAGCTCACCATTTGATTTTATTGAAACCTTCACCGCAGCAGCCAACGTGCGCTCCTGGTAGCCGCAATTGTTAAACCGACGAACAACATAAAAATATGTTGAACCGCTGTTGTGTGAAATGTAGCTGGGCGGCGAGATCTCGCGAGCATTACGCTCTGAGACAGTCAATATATTCGTGAAATCTACCCCCCCGATACCTCCCATACCGGCCCCGCGGTAGAGCACAGAGCAGCCGGTAACACGAACCCAGAACCAGCCCGAACTCAAGCTCGTTCCCAGCTTAAAAGCATTAGCAGTCATTCCGTTAAAGAGTGCTTCGGTGAGCCAGCTCCTTTGGATTTCCGGCGGGCTTTCTCCCATTATGCCAAGGGAACCATCTACAGCAGTAAACCCTCCGGTGCTTGCCGTAAGGCCACATCTCAAACCTAATACCGCCGAGACATCAGACGTACTTGCTGCAGTTCCCGCAAGAAATTTGAAATTTGAAATTTGAAATTTAAGATTACAGGAGGCCCTATCAAACATACAGAACGGCTCTCGGTAGAGTAAGGCAATTTCAGAAGCGGACAAGGCACGATTGCAAATCATTGCGTGGTCGATTTGACCATTGAGGTTTCTGTCGTTTACCGAGTCTAAATCCCAAGAACCGATGTTAAAACTACCCGTACTGGAGCTTGGTGTTACTGTGGTAGCCGCCGAATTATCAAGTTTGCCATTGATGTAAATGTAAACCTTGTTTTCTGTCGCACTGTGAATACAAACTACCTGATACCATACACCTATAGATGGTGAACCTAATGTATTAGCCAATAGGTGTTGATAGTTGGTTTGGTCTGCAATTGTGAAACGCCATCTGTCATCACCACTGCTGTATGCTACAGCATATTCTATAGAATCAGCTCCACCAGCAAGAGCATTCTTACCCTTCCCTATAACCGCGTACACAGAGGCTTTAGCACTTAACTTTACCCACACAACAAGAGTATAATCTGTATCACCAAAAGTGTTTACCGCTCCCATTACAACAGAGTCCCCGGTTCCATCATAACTCAGAGCGGGACCAAACTTACCGGGCACAAAGTGAGTATCAGCTACTAATGTTCCTGTGTTCCTATTCCCGCTCAAATCAAAGACTTTATTGCCTGAGCCTTCGTTGAACAGCCAATAACCAACAAGGCCGCGGGCAAGCGGATGGCTTTTATTTAGTCGTATTCCTCTTGTAGGTTTAGGCAGCATAGGCTGACTCCGTAAAATTCAAAGTGCCTAAAGTGAGCTAAAGTGAACTAAAGTTAAGAAAACAAATAACTTTAGGCACTTTACACTTTAGACATTGAGTGTTACCCCGTAAAATTTATGCTCAAAGTTATAGCGGCTGTTGTAATCAGCTTTGACATTTTGCCAGGCAGCTCTGACAGCAGCGGCAACTTCGGCTTGTGTCTGGCTTTTCTCTACTACTATGTCTTTTGTGATTTCAACCAGCGTGCCGGCGGCAAGGGCATCAATTTCGGTTTGCTCAAGTCCTGTTAATGAACTCTGAGGAGTTGGTACTATCCCGGCCTTGGGTGTGTCTACCGGGATATGATAGACAAGCTGTGCCTTACCTCTGCCGGTTTCCGATTGGCTAATCTTACCAATATGAATATCTGCCATGTGTTTGACTCCTTATGCTGTTATATAATTCCAAGGCTGGACGTATGCTCTCACATTGTGGCTATTTGTTGAGCCGGTCTGTTGAAAACCAAGTCTAAAGTGTGCAAGGTCTTTGATTATGAAACTCAACTGCTGTGGGTCAACACCCTTGTCTGCCTGCATTTCCCAGATGGGCGTATCGTCATAGTTGGAACCATCAAGAGAGCCATATAGCTTGATTTTGACCTCATCAGTGGGAGTTGCATCATAATCAATCTCAACAGTCACGTGAGCACCTTCGTAGCCGTTTGTTTCGAGGTCAACATCGGCAGAATATTCCTCGGTCGTACCAGAAAGTGTCGTATAACCATCGCCAGTACCTTCAATTTGACTCTGTGAAGCCCAATTTTTCTTTATAGTTGCCATCAGCCAATCTCCTTTCTCCGTAGCCCTTCGTAACTTTCAGCAAAGAAAAGCGAAGGACGAATCCATTCTCCGTAGTAACTACGAAGGACGAATCCTTAATCTAAGGTTACATCCAAGTCTCCTGCAGCAAATTTAGCTATATCTCCACTACTGATTGACTTAGATACACTTAAGGCGCCGTGAGCTAACATATTGCCAGCGCTTGCGGCATCAAATAAGACAAAGTGGGTTATCGTTCCCCAGCTACCGGTTGCTTCCGGGAAAGTAATATCATTGGCGTTGGCAATCGCTCCACCGGATGCAACATTCCAATCAGCACCAGCAGTGGCAACCCGTGCGTAAGCATTACCACTTGGCTCAGCCAGTCCGGATGCGTCATCCGCAGGGCCTGCTGTTGATAATCCG
>CAYTND010000147.1:0-6027 GCA_964438965.1 uncultured Pirellulales bacterium | reverse complement strand
CACCAGCCGAAACCGCAATAGGCATAAGCCGGACACGAAAACTTAAAATGCTCTAAACAAAATACCTCCCATCAAAATGAATATAAATCAATTTATTAGCTCTGATACTAAGCGTTCTTGCTCTTTCTGTTAGAAGAACCGAATAGGCTCGTAGTCCTTTTGACTAATCAAAAGGACTAGATGCTTTCTCCCACCCATACAACAGGCTACCACAATTTTGATTTCTTTCACGATACGCTGTACGCTATTCTCTATATGCAATACGACATACGCAATACGAGATAGGAGCAACGAGCCACTCATCTGCCTTCCGTCCTCTGTCTTCTGTCTTCTGTTCTTTTACCTGATACCCTGCTATCCTGATAAACTGCTCCCTGATTTCCTGTTAACCTGATAACCTAATCCCCCAATTAACCAATTCTCTAATCTCCAATCTCTAATCTCTAATCCTCTGTCTTCTGTCCTCCGCCTCCAGTCAAATTAGGTTGGGCTTCAGCCTACACTTGGCTGAAGCCCATTTTACCGGTTAACCGCTATCCGCCATACGCGATTCAGCGGCTCTCCCTAATAATTAATATCGCAGATCCGCCGTCTTTTGGCGGAATTACTTATCAATATTGAAGCACGGCGGAAATCCCGACTGCTCGGGAATCTATTCTAACAAATACCCGCCCCGTTTGCCAATAAAAAATCTCCACTCATCCACTAATTTACCCCGTGAGATAACGAAGTTTATCTCATCGGGGCCAATCTCTAATTCTCTAATCTCTAATCCACTCACGAGTTACGAGCATCGAGCATCCGTCTTCTGTCATCCAACTTTAGCTCACTTTAGGCACTTTAGTTCACTTTAGCTCACTACTCCCTAACCGCCGCCTGCGCCGCCGATAGTCGTGCAATCGGCACTCTAAACGGCGAGCAGGATACGTAATTCATCCCAACCCGGTGACAGAAATCGATACTGTTCGGCTCACCGCCGTGCTCACCGCAGATACCGACCTTTAATTTCTTTTTGGTCTTTCTGCCGAGCTTCGTCCCCATCTCTACTAATATCCCGACGCCTGTCTGGTCGAGTATCTGGAACGGGTCCGCCGCATAAATCCCCTTCGCGACATACTCGCCCAAGAACTTACCGGCATCATCCCGCGAAAAGCCCATCGTCATCTGCGTCAGGTCATTCGTTCCGAAGCTAAAGAAATCGGCCTCGGTAGCAATTTCATCAGCAGTCAACGCGGCCCTCGGTACCTCAATCATCGTACCAATCATATATTTTATCCTGGCCTTCTTTTCCTTAAAGACCATCTTGATTTCGTCAACGATTTCATCTTTCACATTCTTCAACTCTTCGACCGCCCCGGCCAATGGAATCATAATCTCAGGCAGAACAACCTTGCCGGCCTTTTTGACCTTCAAAGCCGCCTCGATTATCGCCCTTGTCTGCATACGATAAATCGCAGGATACGTTACCGCCAAACGGCACCCGCGATGTCCTAACATCGGATTAAACTCATGCAACTGCTCGACCTTCGCCTTGACAACAGCCGGCTTGACCCCAAGCCGCCTGGCCATCTCCGCTTGATTAGCTGTGTCCTGCGGCAGAAACTCGTGCAGAGGCGGGTCAAGCAGACGAATCGTAACCGGCAGACCGGCCATCGCCTTAAATATACCCTCGAAATCACTACGCTGATACGGCAGCAGCTTCTTTAACGCACCTTCAAACTGCTTCTTGGCGGTGGCATATTCCTTCTTGATAGCCTTTTTCTCTTTAGCGCTCTCGGCTGCACCAATCTTTTCAAGCATTAGGGCATAATCATCGGCAGCCAAAATCATCTGCCGTACAGGCCAAATCCGTTCGCCCTCGAAGAACATATGCTCGGTCCTGCATAGCCCGATACCTTCAGCGCCAAAGTCCCTTGCCCTTTTTGCATCGCCCGGCGTATCGGCGTTTGTACGAACTCCGAGTTTGCGAATCTGGTCACAAAGCTTCATAAAATTACCGAAGTCACCGCTCATCGTCGGCTCGACCGTAGCCAATTGTCCGGTCATAACCTCGCCTGTCGAGCCGTCCAGACTAATCCATCCGCCTTCTTTGACAGTAAGTTTTCCAACAGTAAGTTTCTTCGTCTTGTAATTGATACTCAGCGCACCGACACCTGCAACACAGCATTTACCCATACCGCGTGCAACAACCGCTGCGTGGCTTGTCATACCGCCGCGAGCCGTCAAAATGCCAACTGCTGCGTCCATACCACCAATATCTTCAGGGCTGGTCTCAATCCGAACAAGGATGACCTTCTTGCCCTTTTCGTTCCACGCCTCCGCGGTATCAGCGGTGAACACAACCTGTCCGACCGCAGCGCCGGGCGATGCCGGAAGCCCTTTTGCGATTACATTGCGCCTGGCTTTCGGGTCGAAGTGCGGATGCAGCAGGCGGTCTAACTGCTCCGGCGTAACGCGGTTGACCGCTTCACGTTTGGATATAAGTTTTTCGTTAACCATATCGACAGCTATTTTAATCGCGGCTTCAGCCGTCCGCTTGCCCGTTCGCGTCTGGAGAATATAAAGTTTCTTGTTCTGGATGGTGAATTCCATGTCCTGTATATCTTTGTAATGCTTCTCCAGCCGGCTCATCAGTCTGGTAAGCTGGCGGTAAGCCTTCGGCAAGTACCTGCCTAATTTCTTCAATTCTATCGGAGTCCTGATACCGGCCACGACGTCCTCGCCCTGGGCGTTCATCAAAAACTCGCCGTAGAATTCCTTTTTGCCGGTACTTGGATTACGTGTAAAGCAGACGCCCGTACCGCAGTCATCGCCCATATTCCCGAACACCATCGCCTGAACGTTCACAGCCGTTCCAAGAAGACCCGTAATATTATTGAGTTCGCGATACTTCACCGCTCTCGGCGTCATCCACGAACCGAGCACGGCATTGATGGCATGTCTTAACTGGGCCTTACCATCCTGCGGAAACAATTCGCCGACGTGTTTTTTGTAAACGCTCTTGTACTTGGCGACAACCTCTTTTAATTGTTCCGCACTTAGCTCGTTATCGAGTTTGACTCTGGCTTTTTTCTTGGCGGCGTGAATTACCTCTTCGAAGTGCTCGTGGTCACAGCCCATCACCACGCCGCCGAACATATCGATAAAACGACGGTAAATATCGTATGCAAACCGAGGATTCGAAGTCCTTCGAATAATGCCTTCAATTACATCGTCGTTCAGCCCCAAATTCAGAATGGTGTCCATCATCCCAGGCATCGATACGGCTGCTCCACTTCTGACGCTGACCAGCAGCGGTTTGTTTGGGTCGCCGAGTTTGGCGTTCATTGCTTTTTCGAGCTTGGCCAGATTCTTATTAACTTCTGCTTCAAGTCCACTTGGCCATTTGCCGTTGGATTTATAATACTCGCTGCACACCTTCGTACCAATGGTAAAGCCCGGCGGAACCGGCACACCAAGATTGGTCATCTCCGCAAGATTGGCACCCTTGCCGCCCAGAAATTGTTTCATCTTTGCATTGCCCTCGGCCTTGCCGCCGCCGAAAAAATATACCCGTTTTTCTGCCATTCTAAAATTCTCCTTCTTAAGGACTTGTAAATAAATTATCTTTACCCGTCCTAATACAATTTTGCATCTAATCTAAATAATCACCAAATACAAGGATTATGGCCAATATCTCTGCACATCCGCCCAGTAACTTGCTCTGGGAAAATAGAACCAAATAATATATTAGCCTAAGTTGATTATGTCAACGATTAAAAAATTTTGCAGTGGGATGTTCCTCAGACATCCCAATTTGGTCGCCCAAAATCTGCTTGATTTTCTTGATATTGGTTGTTAGTTTTGAGTTTTTGAGAGGCAGGAGGCTACGAGATGGACGAGGGACGAGGGAGGAAGGGGAATAGTCGTTAAATTTTGAGATAATTTAGGAGATGGCCCCAGTGAGATAAAATTTGTTATCTCACGGGGTAAATCCCACAGGGTAAACTAACGGGGTAAACGGTAATGGAGGAGATTCGTTTGAAAAGAAAGAAAGGATTTAGTTTGGCCAGAGTCGTGAGATAGAATGGGAAAATACTATTGTGTGTATATTAGGAAGAAGATGTAGGTGACTGTCTGTAGTTTTCTAACGAGGGTAATCGAAGCTCGTAATTCCTTATTCCTTTGACAGAAGAGAATGGTTCTTTAGAATGTTCAATGGTCTCTGTAAGCTTTTCGTCAATGATGGTGAAAAATGAATAGCTGGCAACTTATTGAGAAGTTAGGTTATGTTGATAATCCAGCCTTTTTACAAGGCGAGCGGCTGAGGGAACATCACGGCTATTCTTTTTTCTTTGCTCAGGCTGAAAAAGATGAAAAAGAAGAGCATTGTAATTTAAAAGGTGTTTACACACTTCTTTATTCACCGGATAAACTCTCCAGCAGTTCACTTACGCCGGTAGTTTATGTCTGTGAGGCTGACAATGAAGCTAAGGCCGAAGAAATCCACAAAAGAGTCTGGAACCAAAACATTGTCCCCTTTTTGATTGTTGTTACCCCAAAAAATATCCGTTTATATTCGGGATTCGAGTATGACCGCAAGCAAAGTGACGAAGAGCGAGTTCTGGAAGTAGCTATAAACGCCAAGGAAGTTTTGGATAAACTTTCTGTGTTGAAATCTGAATCCATTGACTCCGGCGACATCTGGAAGCAGAGGAAAATCTCGACTGACAAAAGGGTTGATCGGCATCTACTGGGAAACCTTAAAAAACTATCCGAAGTGCTCACCGACGAAAATAGAGATTACAAGCTTCCAATAAAACATGCACATACCTTGATAGGGAAATACATCTACTTGAAATATCTAAGAGACAGAGATATTCTCTCCGATGAACGATTTGAAAAGGCGAAGATTAATGTAGATGATATTTTTGGCAGTAATGCCAATAAGGATAAACTCTACCAATTGGAAGATTATCTTGATGACTTTTTAAATGGTTTGGTTTTTCCCCTGCCAAGTATAAATGATATACAACCAGAACATATCAAAGAAGTAGCCAGTGCTTTCAAAGGTGGTGATCCTAAAAGCGGCCAGCAGGTTTTGTTTGATATTTATGATTTTTCTTATGTACCAATAGAGACCCTGTCGGTAGTGTATCAGCAATTTCTGCACGCAAAAGGGCAAGGCCGCAGCAAAGGGGCTTATTACACTCCCGTCCATCTGGTAAATTTCATACTCGACGAATTAGACGCAAAAAACCCTCTTAAGAAGGGGATGAAAATTTTTGATTCCTCATGCGGATCCGGGGCGTTTTTGGTTCAATGTTATCGCAGACTAATCGAAGGTATCATAAGAGGCAAAGGGGCTAAACTCACTCCGAAAGACTTAAAAAAGCTTTTAGTCGAAAATATTTTTGGTCTGGATGCAGACAAAGAGGCCTGCCGGGTAGCAGAATTAAGCTTGTCCCTGACTTTGCTGGATTATATCAATCCTCCCGATTTGAGTTCTAAAAAGCATAAAGGTTTTAAGTTGCCGAAATTACATAACAAAAACATCTTCCATTGTGAAGGCGGTTTCTTCGATGATAAATCTCTATGGGTAAAATCCATACCAAAGAAAGGTTATGACTGGATAATCGGCAATCCGCCGTGGAAGAATATAGACAAAAAGAAAGACAAAGAACCATATCATCGCAAAGCCATTGAATGGATAGATGCCAACAAAAAACTATGTCCGGTTGATAATTACCAGACAGCAGAAGCTTTTGCATGGAAAACAACTCAATTACTAAAAGAGGACGGGCAGTGCGGGCTCCTTATGCCTGCAAAAACATTGTTTAAGAAACAGGGAGACAAATTCAGGGCTAAATTCTTTTCTGAAATTGAAACGTGGCGTATTGTTAACTTTGCAAATATCAGAAGATATTTATTTGAAAAGGCAATTAATCCAGCAGCAGCATTTTTCTATTCCGGTAAAAAGGACTGGGATAAATCAGAGCATTATATTACCACCTATGCTCCTTTTGCGGTAGAGCAGCCTTCACAACT
>CAYTND010000146.1:0-6034 GCA_964438965.1 uncultured Pirellulales bacterium | reverse complement strand
CTCAGATGGTACTGGTGGCGAATGAACGGCTGGGGCTATTCGTTTGGAATGCTGGCCGGCATCTTTTTGTCATTGCTGACCTTATTGTTTCCCGATACGCCGCCGTACTATGTGTTTCCTTTTGTTTGTACAGCCTCTCTGCTTGTGAGTATTGCCGCCTCCCTGGCAACCCAGCCCACCGACCTGGACATCCTTGTCAGCTTTTATAAAACCGTTCGACCCTTTGGGCTGTGGAAGCCGATTGCAGGAAAAGCCGGACTATCTGCAGAAGAGATGTCATCCAAATCAGAAAGCGTGTTGCGGACAATGTTGAATGTTGTGCTTGCTATGCTTGCTATTACCGGCTTGTATTTATTCCCTATGTACCTTGTTGGCCATTGGTATTTAAATTCGACGATATGGCTTGTACTGGCGATAGCGGCCATATTAGCTCTGAAATACACCTGGTACCAATTTCTGCCTGCGGAACGCAGGTGAGTAAAGAGTTAGTTTTGAGTTATGAGTTTTTAGTTTTTAGTTGCAACTCAAAACTCAACACTAAAAACTCAAAACTTATATGAGTCCACGCATTCACTCTTTTCGAATTGCTGCCGCACATACCTTGTATTCCGGTATCTTCGCTGTTGGGTCCAGGGCGTCGATGGTCAGCATATTGGCGGGACCTTCACAGAAATGGAAGGGCATAAACAACCAGCCCCTTTCAATACTTCGGGTTACCTTAGCCAGCGTGGATACCCTGCCGCGGCGGGTGAGTACCTCGACTCTGTTACCATCGGCAATTCCGAGTCTGCCGGCATCTTCGATGTGTATTTCGACGTAGCCGGTGGGTGAAACCTGGTTTATAGCGGCTGATTTTCTGGTCATCGTGCCGGTGTGGAATTGATATAATTGCCTGCCGGTCGAGAGTACAAACGGATACTCATCACTTGGCTCTTCGGCTGGGGCCTTGAACTCTACCGGATGAAACTTTCCCATGCCTCTGGTGAACTTTTCCTTGTGCAGGTACTTTGTACCGGGATGGTCCTTATCCGTGCAGGGCCACTGTAAGCCGACCGAATCGATCCGGTCGAAAGAGATGCCGCCATAGATTGGTGTGATGGAGGCGATTTCGTTCATTATTGTCTCGGCACCGTCATACTGCATCCGATAGCCCATTTTGGTTGCGACCTCGCAGACAATTTCCCAATCGTTTCGCGCACCTGCCGGCGGAGTAACAGCTTTCCTGACTTGCTGCACACGGCGTTCGGTGTTTGTGAATGTGCCGTCCTTTTCGGCAAAGCAGAACGAGGGCAGAACTACGTCGGCGTATTGGGCCGTTTCAGAGAGGAAAATATCCTGCACGACCAGAAAATCGACCATCTCCAGGGCCTTTCGCGTTCTGTTGAGGTTTGGGTCGGAAAGTGCGGGATTCTCGCCCATTATATAAATCGCCTTTATGTCGCCTGTCTCGACGGCGTGGAATATCTCTACAACAGTAAGCCCCTTGTTCCCAGAAAGCTCTTTTGACCAGGCGTTTTCAAACTTTGCTCTGATGGTCGGGTCTTCCACTGACTGGTAACCCGGATAAACGTTCGGCAGAGCACCGAGGTCGCAGGCGCCCTGGACGTTATTTTGACCTCGGAGCGGATTTACGCCGGTCGATTCTTTGCCGAGGTTGCCGGTGAGCATTGAGAGATTGGCAAGTGAGAGGACGTTGTCGGTGCCGGTAGTGTGCTGAGTGATGCCCATGCTGTAAACGATGCTGGCCGCTGAGGCACCGGCGTATATCCTCGCGGCCCGGCGGATTTTTTCGGCGGGGACAGTCGTAATCTCCTCGGCCTTTTCCGGCGTGAAATCCTTCAGGGCCTCAGCCATAGCGTCAAAGCCCTCGGTGCGTTCGTTTATGAAGTCGGTATCGAGCAGGTTTTCATTTATGATTACGTTCATCATTGCGTTTATAAGCGCCACATCAGTACCGGGCTTTTGTGCCACATGTAGTTCGGCGAACCGGACCAGGTCGATAGCTCGCGGATCGGCTACTATGAGGTGGGCCCCATTTTTCACCACTGCTTCTTTTATGTAAAGGGCAATCACTGGATGGGCTTCAGAGGTGTTCGAGCCGATGACAAATATGCAGGCGGCATTCTTAAGCTCATCAATCGAGTTGGTCATAGCACCACTGCCGAATGCCCTTGCAAGGCCGGCAACGGTCGATGCGTGGCAGAGCCTGGCGCAATGGTCAACATTATTGGTGCCAATCACTGCACGAATAAACTTCTGAAAGATGTAGTTGTCCTCATTGGTGCACTTGGCAGATGAAAGCCCGGCGATGCTGTCGGGGCCGTTCTGCGTTTTTATTTTGGTCAAACGTTCAGCGATAAAATTTGTTGCTTCGTCCCACGTCGCTTTTTTGAACTCGCCGTTTCGTTTTATAAGCGGTGAGGCGAGCCTTTTCTCGCTTGCGACAAAGTCCATAGCAAATCTGCCTTTGGCGCACAAATTGCCATCGTTTGGAATACAACCGACTTCGCTGGTTACGCGGACAATTTTGTTTGTCTTCGGGTTTACGTTAAGGTCAATCTGGCAGCCGACACCACAATAAGTACAAGTAGTTCTTGTGCGGAAGAGGTCTTTGCACTGGCCTTTGCCCTTGGCATATCGCTCATACAAGGCGCCGGTGGGGCAGGTGGAGATGCACTGGCCGCAAAGCTCACAGGCCGAATCATTCAATGGAATATCAAAGGCAGTGGTCACTTCGACGCTTGCGGCTCGCTCTTTGAAGGTCAGGGCGCTGTCCATCTGGACCTCCTGACAGATTCTTATGCAGCGACCGCATCGGATGCATTTGTCCAGTTCGTATTCAATCGCCTCGTTGCCGGTTGTGTAATTCTCCTGCGCAACGTTGACGGTGGAAATCTGGAATACGTCATCATCGAGCTGATACTCATAGGCATAACGCTGGAGTTTACAGTCCCCGTTTTCGTCGCAGGTCGTACATACACCCCGATGCTCATAAAACAACAGTTCCAGTACGGTCTTGCGCAGACGGCGAATAAAGTCGGTCTCCGTTTTGACGACCAACCCCTCTGATATCTCAAAGGTGCAGGCCGTAACCGGTTGCTTCTGGCTCTCTACCTCCACCAGGCACAGTCTGCATGCACCCGAAGGTTTGAGACGAACATCGTGACAAAGGTTCGGAATTTCGATTCCATTTTCGATTGCAACATCAAGAATAGTCTGCCCCACTCTTGCCGGAATCTCTTTACCGTTTATTGTGATGGTCGGTATATCGCTCATTTTTCTCTTATTTTGTTATCGCCTGGAATTTACACGCGTCGAAACACTGATCGCACTTAATGCATTTGTTTTGATCGATTACGTGCTGTTCTTTCTTTTCGCCGCTTATAGCACCAACAGGACAGACCTTTCTGCACGCTCCGCACCCGGTGCAGACTTCCAGAATCTCGTATGTTAGCAAATTCGTGCATATCCCCGCCGGACACTTCTTGTCCACAATATGCCGAACATATTCGTCTTTGAAGTTCCCTAACGTACTAAGGACCGGGTTAGGCGCGGTCTGGCCAAGCCCGCAAAGGGAGGTTTTACTGATATCCACTGCCATACGTTCGAGCATGTCAAGGTCTTCAATTCTCGCTTCACCCGCACAAACAGCGTTTAGAATGTCGAGCATTTTCTTCGTTCCGACCCTGCAGGGTGTGCACTTGCCGCAGGATTCGGATTGTACGAATTCGAGGAAATACCTGGCAATATCAACCATGCAGGTATTCTCGTCCATGACGATGAGGCCGCCGGAGCCCATTATCGCCCCGAATTGCTGGACGCTGTCATAATCGATTCCTCTGTCGAGGTATTTTGCCGGTATGCAGCCGCCGGAAGGTCCGCCCATTTGAGCGGCTTTGAATTTTCTGCCCTTCGGGATTCCGCCACCAATATCAAAAATTATCTCGCGAAGCGTAATTCCCATCGGTACTTCCACCAGGCCGGTATTATTGACCTTGCCGGCGAGGGCAAAAATCTTGGTGCCTTTGCTCTTGTCCGTCCCGATATTGCTGTAGTTTTTCGCTCCGTCCTTCAATACGATAGGAACGTTGGCAAATGTTTCAACGTTGTTGATATTTGTAGGTTTTCCCTGGTAACCTTTTACAGCGGGAAATGGCGGACGCGTGGTTGGCATTCCGCGTTTGCCTTCGAGCGAGGCAATCAGTGCGGTTTCTTCGCCGCAGACAAACGCCCCTGCACCCATGCGAACCTCAATGTCGAAAGCAAAGCCGGTCCCTGCAATGTTATCGCCGAGCAGGCCAAGCGCTCTTGCCTGCTCGAGCGCGATATTTATGTGCTCCACGGCAATGGGGTATTCGGCGCGGACATATATGAAGCCGTGGCCGGCCCCGATGGCGTAGGCGGCGATAATCATACCCTCAATGACACGGTGTGGGTCGCCCTCGAGCAATGCCCTGTCCATAAAGGCACCGGGGTCACCTTCGTCTGCGTTGCAAATGAGGTACTTTTCTTCGCCGGTCGATTTTCGAGCGAAGTTCCATTTGACACCGGTGGGGAATCCGGCGCCGCCTCGGCCTCTAAGGCCTGAGCCGGTGACCTCGTCGATGATATGCTGGGGCTGTTTTTCAGCCAGTGTCCGGATGGCGGTAACGTAGCCACCGTGCTCTATGGCGTTCTCGATGCTCCTGGGATCGATTCGACCGCAGTTTTCAAGCACCTTTCTATCTTGTCTTTTGTAGAAGTCAATATCGCTGACCTTGACGACGGGCTTGCCGTCCTGGGTTACTGCAAGGCGGTTGAGGGGCTTTGACTTTTGAATTGTCGTGGAGATTATTTCTTCGACGTCTTCGGGAGTAACGCCGCCGTAGAAGTATTCGTATGGCTCGATGAGTACCACGGGCGCGCGGGCACACATACCGATACAGCCGGTCTCGACAACGATGACCTGCTCGTCAAGGGAAAGCCGCTTTAGCTGCCTTCGGAATTCGGTGCAGACGTCCTGGGCGCCAAGCGCCCGGCAGCCGGTCATACAGACCAGCACCTTTGCCTTGCAGCTTTGCTGCCTGCTCAAGAGCTGCTGCCGGAGTTTCTCTATGTCCTGCGGTGATGTTATTTTCTTATGGGACATTCTTTCTAAGTGTACCTTTCGAGAATGCTTTTAATCTTTCCGGCATTGAGGTGGCCGTAGTAATCGTTGTTGACCATCATAACGGGTGCGAGGAAACAGGTTCCGAGGCAGGCAACTGTTTCAAACGTGTAGCGCATATCTTCGGTCGTCTCGTTCGGCTCGACGCCCAGATTCTGCTTTATCGCTTTTATGATATTGGGGCTGCCCTTGACGTGACAGGCAGTGCCCCGGCAGCATCGCACCGTATGGCGACCGTGCGGGACAAGGTGGAACTGCTCGTAAAATGTAGCGACGCCGTAAATCCGGCTGGCAGAGATACCGGTACGGTCGCTTACAGCCATCAGAATGGGTTTCGGCAGGTAGCCGTAGGCCTTTTGAACTTGCTGGAGGATGGGCACGAGGTCGCTCGGGCCGGCGTCCGGCATTGATGCTAAGATTCCGTCGAGCGGTTTGGTGTCCAAAGAAACCGTATTGCTGTTGCTCATATTTAATTCCCGTACGTCTTGATTCAGGATACCATTTCAATTCCTGTTTCAATGATTTTACTGTTATATTTTTACCTTTCAAGAATTCTTTTTTTTAAGACAAGTCAGGAACCCCTTCACCTTTTGATTTCATCATTCCGGCTATTTCTGATTTGGTCAAGAATTTCCCGCCCTCCGGCGGCCAACATTTCTTGTGCGAGTTTCTCTGCGCAAGAATCGGCCTCGTTGATTCGAGAAGTTTTTGAGCGCTTGATATATTTCTTACCTTCCACATCAGAGAGCATTGCGTCAATGGTTATATTATCGCCGGAGATTTGTGAATATACGCCTAAAGGAATACTGCATCCGCCGTGCATAGATGTAAGTATAGTTCGTTCGGCCTCGACGGTAATCCGGGAATATGTATCATTGATTTTTGAGA
>CAYTND010000145.1:0-6054 GCA_964438965.1 uncultured Pirellulales bacterium | reverse complement strand
ATTCCAACGATTCTGTGCTATGAACTATCTGACTTTTGACGCAGGCGTCAATTTTCGCTCATTTTTTGACGTTTTTTTGCGTATTTTTCTTATCTATCTCGCCCAAGCCCTGCATGTTTACACAGCAACTCCCATTTTTGACCCAAGAGCAAGGATTCGCCCCCAAAGTCAGAAAAAAAACCTAAAAAACCCCAATTTTCTTGAAAATTTACCCTAAAAAATACTCCTGCTCCTCTGCGAAATCGCTGCGTAGCACAAGAAATTTTTAAGAAACTTTTAATACGCACCTGTTTTTATTCGATAATAATATTGTTTTACACACTAAATATACAGAGAGGCACGTTTATCAGTCGAAAATGGAGAAGGTGTATAATGCAAATTAGGTATGCAGTTTCTACGATGGTATTTTGGGGTCGTGAGCACCCTTTATCTTTTGAGCAGGAGTGTCAGTTCTTAAGGTCGCTGGGCTTCGGCATAGAGTTATGGCCCAATATCAAGGGCCAGAGTGAGTGTCGTTACCAGAGGCGTAACTGGACCAGGCTTATCAACGCTACCAATGATATGTTAGTGGCGGTGCGCTCCCGCAGTGACCATCCAACATTAGAGCAATGGCACGAACAAATCGAATGTTCCAAGCTGCTTGGCGCAAATATTGTAACCGATTTGCAAAGTATGGGCATTCCCGACGTTCCGGAGCTTGACGGCTGTGCTTTTGCTACCGAGGTAGTCAAAATGGCCGAGGAGAACGATGTCAAATTGTGCATCGAAACCGGTCGGTTGCCAATGCTCAATAAGGTCGGTGAGAAATTCGAATCCGTCCGATATTGCCTCGATGTCGGCTATGCCAATCTGGACGGTGAATATTCTTTCAAGGAATATGTGGATGATTTGGCCCCGAGAGTGTGCCATTTGCATTTGACGGACAATTACGGCCAAGCAGACGACCACGAGCCGCCTGGCCTGCAGGGTGGTATATCCCATGAAGATTGGGATTATCTACTGAAGGTTTTAGGCAAATATGACAATGATATAGTTGGTTCGTTTGAGATGTGTCCTTGTATGCCGGATGTGATGATACGCCAGGCCAGCGAGTTTTTGTTTGATGTATTGAAATGGCCCAATCGGCCTCGAAAGCATCCCAGCTACGCGGGCATTGCCTATAATCCGATGTAGGACGAGCAGCAGGTCCATCAGAGCTGCCCCCTCATTTTGGAGGTAGATAAATATATAGGGTACCCATTTTGCGATTTTTTGCAAAATGGGGTCCCTATAAAAAGGCCGACCCCCTGCGGCTTGCTGGCGCAAGCCAGCAGCGGGAGTCGGCCTTTTTTGATGTGTTACCCAGCCATTGTTAGGGGCCAGTCCCCTGCGGGAGGGTTTTCAACCCCCGCTGTTTTGCACCTACTGCTTCGTTTGCGAAGCCCCCTGCCTCGTTTTGCGAGAAACGAGGGGGCAAGCAAAACAGTGGGGTCGGCGGGGGCAAAACGGCCCTGAAAAAGAAGAAAATCAGGTAAATTATCTTTGTAAAGCGTGATATAGCCAAAAGATATAAAAAAAAGCTTGACAATTTCGTATAAATCTTATATACTATAATATATTCTTGTCTTGGCTTACTGTTCAATCTATTCCGTAGGAGGTATAGGATATGAAAATCGTCGTTAATGTACTGATAATAGCTGTTCTGTTTATTGGCGGCTGCTCTTCGGGACGAGCAGAAAGCCACTCCCTGGCCGGTTATAACTTCAGCATGATAGATAAAGTTGCTATCGTAGCTGTTGAGGGTGCTGTGAAAAGCGAGCCGGCCAAAAATCAAATTGCGGATTTATTCGCGATGGAATTCCTGAAGAAGGGTTATGCACCTGTAGAGCGGGCCCATGTTGAGCAGTTGCTTAAGGAGCAGGAATTCCAGGCTTCAGAGTTGACTACTGAGGCGGGTGCCGCTGAGGCTGGGAAGATTCTAAACGTCCCTGCGGTTCTTATCATAAGTATCCCACACTTTGGTGAAGAGATAGCTATAACGGCAAAGTTGGTAGATATCGAGTATGGCAGCATTTTGTGGCTGGGCAGTGGTTCCGGTAAAACCGGGAAACTTTTATCCACCATTACCTTCGGTGCATTGGGCGCCGGTGCCGGTGCTGCTGTCAGCAGCGAAGAAGATGAATTATTCGGCGGCATTGTAGGTGGAGTTTTGGGCGGCATTGCAGGCGCTGCTTTATCACCTCAAGAGATTGAACAGGCACAACGGATAATAAAGAGGATGTGTAGAACTCTACCATCGAGGCTGGCCACCGAATGGTAAGCCTACTCTGCCGAAGCGGCTTCGGCTGCGAAGGCCGGAAGCTCGTCGAAGTCTATTTTTTCTTGTCGCTTTCGTTGCCTATCATATAGCCGCCGGCGGCGCCTACTCCAGCTCCAATCAGTGTTCCTTCCGTATCGCCGCCTATGGCCTGGCCGGCAATGGCGCCAACCCCCGCACCAATGAGAGCACCGGTTTGAGCGTCGCTCTCACAGCCGGCAACAAATGCCAGACCAAAGCTAATAGCGACCACCATCAAAATTATTATCAGGTTCTTAGCCATTTATACCTCCATTTCAGTATAAGAAAATAAGGTTGTCAAATCCATAATGCCCTATCGGTCATTCTACCACCAGCCCACTGAAACAGTCAAGACAATAACCTTTTAGTCTTTATAAAGAGACATTTAGGGCTGTTATTTTTGTTCGGCTATTAGGGCGGAATAACTTTAATTTAAAGGGAGACAGACCACCCCCAAGCCTTCGACAAGCTCAGGCGGGGCGCTGCGCTTGAGGCTGCCACCCATCAAATTAGTATTCTAAGTTTCATCGTAGTATTAAAAAGTCGCATTTAAGAAGGCATCGATGTTTTCTGTCGAAACGCCGGGGGGCATACCCCCGCCGCAGGACAGGATAATCCGGCTCTTGTCGTTCACCGATTCGAGTGCAGCTTTGACGCTGTTGCGCACATCTTCGGGTGTACCTGCTGCGAGGACATCGCGTGTGGGGATGTTTCCGAGCAAAGTAAGTCCCGATTTATCGGGATTCGTAAGCTCCTTCATCTGGGCCAGGGTGTGCTGGAAACTGAAGTTGAAAAGATTCACGCCGATTTGAGGAAGATACGGTGCGCATATCAGCCCGGGGGCGTCGTTGTGGAAGAATTTCACCGTAACGTCAAGCGATTGGAAAATTCGTTTCAGATATGGCAGCGCTGCTTCTTTGAAATCTTCCTCACCTAAGAATCCTACAATGTCATCGAGGATGAATATACCATCAATGGAGGGAAAGGTCATGGCCTGAAGATCGAGCCAGTCGATAATGAAATCCGTTACAATTCCGAGCAGCTTGCGTGTTTCGTCGGGATTAGTTCGGATGGCCATAAGGAATTCAGTGCTGCCGGCCAGGAACGATGCCACATTCAACGGTCCGCGTGAGACTGCGAATTTGATGGAGTGTCCTGCCTGTTCAATTTGGCTTTGATAATGTGTTAAACGATTAAGGATGAATGGCAGTAGGCCGTCTGTTTTGGGATTCGGTTTGGAGAGCGAGTGTACATCCTGAATATCGGTAATGATTTTATCTGCGTAGGGCAGCTCGTTTTTCGGCCAGGAGCATTTCGCGCCGAAAGCGGACGGCTCCGTGCACATACCAAACTCGGCCCAGAATCCCGGCAAAAACATAATGTCCGGGAACTGTCTGACGGCCTTGAGGTTGGCCTCGAACCACATCTGTTCGCTGGAATAATAATCGAGCGTAGAAATCCCCGCCCAGCCCGGAAGCCAGGGGCTGTCGATGACGAACCCCACCGGCAGCGGCTCAAACACTTGGCCGTTCAGCACAGCCATCAGTTTTTCCCATTGCTTGGATGTCATGCTCTCTTGTGCTTTGGACGGACGAAATGCACGACAATGCAGAGAACGATAAAGCCGACGAGCAGTCCGATTCCTTTCCACTGCAGCTTCGACCAGAGGCTCCAGACGCTTCCGAATGATGCGGCACCGGCTGCCAGTGCCATAAGGACATTCCAGAGGATGCGTTTGGCCCCGATAGGCATATTGTTGCCCATGAAGGTCTTCTGGTTCATCAGCAGGAAGAACGCGAAGTATGCGATGGGCAGCAGCACCATTGCAAAGACGGACGTCGGTATCGCCAGGTATGGTGCGGCGTCTTTCCAGAAGAACGGTCCGAGCGCCCCGACCGAGACCATCAGGCTTCCGATTTTCTGGGTCCAGCCCCTCGGCGGCCTGCCCAATAGCTCACAGAGACACAGACCGTTGATTGTCATAAGCATTGTCGCGGCGCTCATCGCCATACCAATAACGCCCAAGCCGAATACGTACTGGGCAATAACAGGGCCTGTCAGCGGCGCCAGTGTATCAGCCAGGTTGAAGGCGTCGCGTTTGACTAACATCGCAGCCATCCTCTTGTCCGCCCACGGCAGGGCTTCGGATTTCTCCCGCACCTGTTCTGGAGTAAGCTTGACGAATTCCTCCTCGCCGATTTGGAATTTGAGTCTGCTTGCAAGAAGTCCCTTGTAGGGACCGACGAGGTTGCTGGCTGGCTCAGCAGTTATCTGACCGCCCGGCTCGTCGGCGACAAAACCTTCTGCCGGCTGACCATGGAACTGGCTGCTCGAAGCGATGACAACGCAGCCGGTCGCTAAGATAAAGGGAATGAACAATCCGGTTGACAGGTCAAAGATAGCCAGGCCGCGGAAATATTTGTCCCAGCCTTTGCGGAGCATCGAGTATGGCAGCAGAAAGGTCATGTTAATACCAACGGCCGTTGCCGCGGCGCTTATCATAACGTCACGCTGCTGACCTACAATCATATTAGTCCAGAAAGACTGGAACTGCTCGGCCACCTTTTGTATGTGCGGCATTATTATGTCGGTCGGTTTGACGAACAAACTCAGGTCTGGAATCATGCCGCTGAGAATTTCGCCCCAGCGAATCTTTCCTTCAATGCTGAGCTTGATGACAACGCCGAGGAAGCACAGTACGATCATACTGACGATTGTCTTAATCAGAATCTCGAATATCTTCGTACCCTTGCCGCCGGCACCGTAGGTCAAAGTAAAAGTCAAGCAGATTGCCAGAAAGATGGTACCTGCGATCATTTTTCCGGGTATTTCCGGCATTACCGCCGACCCGAGGAGCCCTGGCAGGATGTTCTGCCGCAGTGCGGCGGTCCCGAGAGCGAACTGAGGCAGTGACCAGACGAGATTAGCCATCATAGAAGCAATCAGCCAGCCCCAGCCCAAAACCGGATTTACGTGCTCGTTAATCGCACGCAGCGGGCGTTCGCCTGTAGAAAGTGTTACATACGCGATGGCGCTCATCATAATAATGCCTAAAATCATCGCCAAAGGCTGAAGCCACATAAAGCTAAAGCCGACCAAAACGCCAAGATACAAGCTCGAAGACAGCGAGCCGCCGCCAAGGGTAATTCCGCTTTGAAGCCAGCCGGGACCTGACAACCTCATATAAACCTTAAAAAGCGCCCCTTTACCTTTGCGCTGGGCATCCAATATCAATTGACGGTCCTTTTCGATGCGCGGGTTCATATGCATTACTTGTTGTTCCTGACCGGCGCCCAAGCCCTGGTCTGTTTGGTCTGGCGACATATTTCTGCTCTCCTGTATTAAACGTTTCTTAGGTTATCAGAATACCAGGTTATCAGGTAGTGGGTATCAGGTTACCAGAATATAAGGTTAACTTTGTTCTTTCCTGGTATCCTGATTTTCTGATATTCTATACCCAGGTTCCCTGATGGCTTGATTTCCTTTATTTCTACCGACGTTCTTAGACAGAATATACTCTTTTGTTTTTAAGACTATTTCCGGGTCTGTTTCAAATGGCAGGCAACCCGTGCCAATACAAACTTTCAGTCTATTGTTGGCCAGTTCCAATACTCTGTCAACTTCCTTTTTAACGGCTTCAAAATTTTTCGACGTCATCGGCCCCAGGTCCATATTGATTCTGACCATCACGTCGGAATGCGTCCGCATTTTTTCCATAAACATTTTCTGGTCGGTTC
>CAYTND010000144.1:0-6151 GCA_964438965.1 uncultured Pirellulales bacterium | reverse complement strand
TGTCTCCTGGATTTCCAGTTGGTCCAACGCACGTTGAAGCACTACTACACTCTTCATGATAGAGACCTGGGTGTTCACGAATCCGCTATAAAAAGGAATCGCTCCACTATCCTCTGTCCGGAAGACCAGATACGGGATAATAGGCCGAATTTGCACTTCCGCCCTGGCTCGGTACTTAGGAACTACCTGGGTCCAGATAGCGGCGATCGCGGGAGCGGCCACTAAGACGAAAATTGCCAGTAACGTCCATTTGAAACGAAACATCGATTCTATAATATCAATATCGTTCGCTGGCGGGACGGCTTGCGTGGGTCCTCCCGTCCCCATAAACTGATTAGGCAGTAATGTCGCATCGGCTACCGATATCGGCTTTTTGGCAGTAGGTATGATTTCTGTGGGCTGCATCCCTTCGTGGGGCCTGCTATAATCGTCGCTTGCTTGCACTATCGGATCTGGACGGAGCTGGCGGTTTTCTCCTGCCGAGTTCGTATTGCGTTTGGTTTTATCTTCCAAATCATCCATTCTTACTTCTCCTTCAATCAGCTTGATCTGTTTCTTTTAGGGCATCCATATCTCATTCCTTGTGAAAGATCACTATACAACTTATGCTTCTTGACTATTTCTTTTGTGTCTTTAACACGAAGCTACTGAGACACACCTATTGCTTCACTCAGTCTTTGCGACCCTCATCCGACATGGTGAAATCAACCATTTTTTTTCCGATGACTCGGAGAAAATAGGGAAAAAGGACTTTTTGGATTGGCCATCTTTTAAGCGGTTCCCTTATAAGGCGGAACAGAAACTCGGTGCCGGCCATGCGGAAAACCTTCGGAGCTCTTCTAAGATGACCCGACACGATGTCGAAACTGCCTCCTACGCCCATGCAAAAATTTGCGTCGATAGCTTGCCGGTGGCGGCAGATCCACTGTTCCTGCTTTGGGGATCCCATAGCCACGAATAGCAAGTCCGCCCCGCTGGAATTTATTTGCCCGATAACCGTTCGTGAATCCTCGAAATACCCATCCTGCCAACCGACAATCCTCAGGTCGGGATACATCTTCTGCAGTTTCGAGCGTGCGGCAGCGTTGGATTGGGTGGAAGCCCCCAGCATGTAAACACCCCACTCTTTCCGGGACGCCAGAAAAAGAAGTTTGAAAAACAGATCACATCCGGTACACCGCTTGATACCTCGTCCACGAAGTATCATCGAAGCGATCGAGACACCCACGCCGTCGCAAATACCGACATCTATTTGTCGCAGAAGATCCAGCAACTCAGGTTTGTGCCAGGCGTCATAAATCTTGATGGGATTGATCGCAACCCACCATGACTTCCGGTCCGACTCAATTATCTCTTCAACGCATTCCAGGGCTTGGTCATACGATTCAAAGGGTACCACCGGGATTCCCATTATGTTAAGCGGTGTGGGAATATGTGCCGGCATCTTCAAAGTCTGTGTATTTGTCAAGGGTACTGCTTTTTCTTTAATCGTGGCTCGGCGTGTCGTGTCGGCACGTTGGTCCAATGCTTCAGCTTCTTCCTCCTGCTCCGGCGGCGGGAATTCGTCCATCAGCCGTCCCAGCAGCATAGCCTGTCGGCCGCTTAGTTCCAGATAGCTATCTGCCCAAATACGTGCCCTTATCTCCCATTCTGCTGTCCCATTTCCATTAAGCGGCAAGATAAGTTTCATTGTTTTATCAGTTGTGAATATGTCCTCCGGCGTATTCCAGGTACAGGTATTTACGTAATGGCCGTTGCAGCGTTTCCACACCCCGATACTTTGAAAATGCATTTGTTTGGCCATGACGCACACCGCCTCCCACCATGCACGGAAAGACCTTGATTCCCTCATCCTCAATTGGGCACTTTCAAAATTACGCTTCTTCTTCCTTGCTTCACGTGCGATGATCCAGTTACGTTTTAGGGCCATCAGTATTCCGCGATAACGTCTGCCGTGCAGGCATGCGAATATTGAAAACAACAATAGTAGCCCACCCACCAGCAGTCCTATCGACCACCCGCCTTCCGTGGTTAACATAAACACCCCAATACTGGCTCCTATGGCTGTCACCGCATAAATAACAATAACTACGGTGCGGTGATTCAAGCCAAGATTCAACAGACGATGATGCAAGTGGTTTCGATCGGAAGATAATATCGAACGCCGCTCAAGAAAGCGGCGACCAATAATGACAAAGCCTGTATCGAGAATCGGTATACCCATTACCAAAAATGGAATCGCCAGCCCTACTAATGTGGAAGTCTTTGTCTGGCATATTATGCTACCGGCTCCAATCAAAAAGCCGAGAAACATGGAGCCGCAGTCGCCCATAAAAATCTTGGCGGGATAGAAGTTAAAGAACAGAAAGCCTGTCACACTGCCCAGCAGCGCCAGCATCAACACCGCCATGGCTACCTGACCGACCCAAAAAGCCAGAAGTACAATTGAACCGCACACAATGACCGCTATCCCGGCAGCAAGACCGTCCAGCCCGTCAATTACGCTCAAACACACCGTAATCGTCACTATCCAAAATACCGTAAGCGGCCATGCCGCCCAACCAGTCTCAAGTACAAACCACGTTCCCACGGAAATGGAACGCATTGTTGCCCCTGAAGCACAGATTGCCAACGAGGCCGCGATAAGGCATAACAGTTTGATGTAGCCTCGTACAGATCGCAGATCATCAAACAAACCTACCATAAATATGAAACCGGCCCCTACCAGTAGCACGATGAATTCCGTCCGCGACTCACGGAAAGACTGGCCGATGTTGTTATTTAAGAGAAACACAGGCAGCACTAGAGCAAATGTCGATACCAGAAAAACAATTCCGCCGATACGCGGGATGGGTGTTTTGTGCACCTTGCGCGGGCCGGGAGAATCGACCAAACGATACCTCTTAGCCAGCCGCGAAACAATCGTCACAAGAAACATTGCCGCCAGCACCGTCCCAAAGTAAACTGTCAAATAGGTTTTCACTTGCTAATCAATCCGTCTCACAATCCTGTCGACAACAGCGATGGCGCAGACTCCGTCCCTGTGGGTTGCAGTAGGAAATCTTGCATAATTCCCTACAAAGCAAAAGCTTATGCGTGCCTTTGGACACGCTTTTTAACCACAGGGGGTCTTAGCACTCTTGCGAAGTTCTTTGCGAGCAAGGTGCTGTTTTCAAACAATGCCTTCGCCGTGCGCACATTTGCAATGGGTCCACACACATTGTGCGCACCACAAACCGCAGGACACACAAAGTGCCCTTTATCAAACGATAATTGGTGCGTTCTTGTTTTTCGGCGGGAAATACCTCGTATATAGAGGGATGCTTTTCACCACCACCTATTCTCCGTCCCTTCATCCTACAGGAAATAGAACCAACTCTAAACTAGCCATTTTATGCAAATTTTCTCTTAAAATGCTACTGTGGTGACTACGTATATTTTTTAAAAAGTTTTTTCAAGCATAAACCAACTTGTTCAGAAGAAAGATTAAGTATTGTGGTTTCCCACATTACCCCCATTATCTTTCGATTTATAGCCTCTCACAGGCCATTTATAAGCGGCGAACTCGTCTTGAGGGGTATGTGAGTAAGTTCAGTCCCTTCGAACTAAACCAAAACTTGGCAACCGTGGAAATTAGGGCATTTTGTTTGTTCGGAAGAATATGCAGTACATTAGTAGGTGTGAATGACTACTCACTGGTGTTTTTCAGCATCTTGGTTGGTATTGTCCCGTTTTTGTTTTGCCGGCAACTCAACCAATCCCATCATGGCAGCTCGTTTGACCAGGTCAATTACGTTATCGACATCAAGCTTGCGCATAAGGTGACTCCGATGCACTTCAATGGTCCTTACGGAACGGTGCAGTAAATAAGCTATTTCCTTGTTGCTTTTGCCGGTGATGACCAGTTTTAATACTATCATTTCACTCTCGGTCAAAGGCTTGCCTCTATAAGAATCATCGAAAGTGCTTTGTTGCAGTATCGATTTAACCTTCCACAGAAAACTTTTCTTGTCGAGCGGTTTCTCGATAAAATCCACAGCACCTGCCTTGATTGCCGTGACAGCCATTGGTATATCGCCGTAGCCGGTTATAACCAGAATAGGCATCCACGGAGCGAGACGTTTGGCCTTTGCCAACAATTCCATACCATCCATTTCAGGCATTTTCACATCAGTGATAAGTAAATCGCACCTTTGGGAACCTAATTGTTCGAGGCAATCGAATGCACAGGCAAAACAACTAACCTTTGAGCCGAGCTCCTCAAGGGTCTCGCTGACTACATCGCGTACCTTCGGCTCATCATCAACAAAGAAGATGTGTTGTTTCGCGTTATTTGTCATTGCTCTTTAGTTACGACCTCGTACTTTTGTTAATGGGCAGCGTGACGAAAAAAGTTGAACCTTCACCAAACTTGCTTTCGACGCGAATTTTTCCGCCGGCTCGAGATACGATGCTCTGCACGATGCAAAGTCCCAGACCTGTCCCCTGCCCTTTTGGTTTGGTAGTGAAAAACGGCTCAAATATCTTATCGATATCTTCAGGGGCAACCCCGCCGCAGTTGTCAGAGAACGACAACTCAATATACTCATTTTTTACAGCACCGCTTATGATAAGCTGTCGACTCTTCTTGCCTTCGGCTGCCTGTATGGCGTTATCAGCAAGTGCAAAAAATAACTGTTCCATGTCTTTCTCGTTCAAATATACAGGTGGCAGTTTGTCCACATCATTGAGGCACAAAGCAATCCTAGCACGCCGAGCACTTTCGTTTAATAACTTCACAACTCTCTCACCAACGACCCCCAATTCTATCTCTCTAACAATCTCGTCTGAGGATCTTCTTGCGAAATTGCGAAACCTCTCGACAATTGAAGTGATATTCGAGACCTCAGTTAAGCTATCATTGAGCCTTCTTATAACAGTCTCTGGAGAAGATGTTGCTTCCAGCTTTGCCAAGGCATTTTCAATTGACAGGCTAATAACCGTTAAAGGCTGTGTTAGTTCATGAGCCACAGTGGCGCTTAGGCTTCCCAGCGAGGCAAGCTCTTCAGCCCGAGCCATTCGTTCACGATAAATCTCCAGTTCTTCTTCTGCGCGCTTGTGCGTATGAATGTCTCTTGCGACGATAATCGCAGCAGTTACTTTTCCACTGCCATCTCTCAGTGGTTCAATGGTAGTGTTATACCACCTGGGCTGACCCTGCAGCTCGGTCAATACGACCTGATTCATTCCTTGTTTAGTGTTTATTACCTCTCGCACACTCGCCGCTTGCCGGTCTGCGATTTCTTTCGGGAAGAGATCCCACATCGTCTTTCCCACATAGTCCTCCGGCTTGCCTCCCAACCGCTTCGCGCCAGTCTCATTCATAAACAAAAACACCCCATCTTCGTCGATGGTGGCGATGGATTCGCCTGCACTTTCCACTAATGTTCTGTATTGTTCCTCGCTTTGGAGAACCTTCTGCTCAAGTTGTTTGTGCTCAGTGATATCCATCCAGTACCCTATACACTCAAGCGGCTCGTCTTGCTCGTCGCGAATCAACCTCGATTCATCATGCACCCACCGGTAACTTCCATCTTTACGTAGAAATCGATATTCATGAACGTGAAAATCATCTTGAAATAGACGAGAGAGTCCTGCAAGTACGCGCTCTCTATCATCTGGATGGATATGTGCGACCCAAAAATTGTGATCTTCCAGAAACTGGTTTGGTTCATAGGCAAATTGATCCCTGATATTTTCGCTTATGAACGTAGCTGCCCAATTACCCCCAACTTCACATGTATAAATGGTTACCGGGCTTGTTGTGAGAATATATTTTAACCTTTCCTCCGCTTGATTAAGTTCCGTAATACGACTGCGTAATGCTATCAGCTCTTGGAGTAATTCCGCTTTAGTCTTCTGCTTATCCTCTATCACGTCCATTGCTCCCTGAACGAACACTTATTATCCCTCACTTCTTTAAGTGTTTGGAGAGATACTCTAAACATATTAGCTGATATCCGCTTAATCACCAACAAAAGTGTTCAAACACTAAATTATAGCAAATTCGGCCAAAATAATCAAGAAAAAACATCTCTGCGGGTGGATGATATTACCAGAGGGTGCGACCAGATATTCTGGCAGGGCTATGCAGCCCGTTTTCGTACATCCC
>CAYTND010000143.1:0-6165 GCA_964438965.1 uncultured Pirellulales bacterium | reverse complement strand
AGGAATTTACTAAGGTGAAATGGTACAGTGTGTCATACCTGGTTGAAACTTTAAAAGCCAAGAACCTCTAAGAATCGGCCACAATACTTAAGGATTATTTCGAAGGTGGTGCAAATACCCAGAATGAAAACAACAAAGATGAGTTTGATATTGAAAAGCTGAAAAAGAATGTTATAGATTATACGAAATACCAAAGTAAAGTTCACTTCGCCAATAATGCACTTGCTGAGAGAAAGTTAATAAGTATAAGAGACCACAAAACTGTTGTTGAAGATAAGCCTATAGGAGTTAGTCTAACTATAGATGGATACGATTTAGGCAGAAAATATTGCTCCAAACCCCATGCTATCCTGCTATGGTGCAGCGAGTATAAAGTTTGGATTATTTTAGGCGTAATAATAAGTTTTGTTGGTGTGCTAATTGCGATTCTCAAGGATTGAAATAGGAAAAACATTTGAAAAGCAAATTTTCAGGCAAATTTATAGTTCTTGATGGGCCGGAGGGCTGCGGGAGAAAGATAAAAGCAGAGGGTTCTTAAGGGATAGCTGAAGGATAGCATCGCTGCAATTTTTTGGAAAAACTTCGTGTTTTTATTGTATCATTCAGACTTGTGGAGTATAATACATTATGCCCGGGTGGGTGAACGTCGGCTCCATGCCGTGTGTTCGAGCGGCTTGTCCACTTGAACCTAGCCTGCTACGGGCTTTATTTTCTTAAGCTCCAGAGGGTTGGAATCACTGTACCACTGGCCATATGGTTTGTTCCTCGTATCATCCAAGTCCATAATCAGACGGTATGCCGGTGCAAGCAGATGAAAAAATCTATCTTCTCCGCGTTCAAACATCCGCTGCAAAGCCCAGAGATAGTAGTCAATGACTTGCAATCCCGCGTATTGCGAAGGATATGCCGAAAAGATTACTGTTTCACTCTCCGAGCGAATCCCTGTCTTTTTCTCGAAGTTAATTTTTGCTTTCCCGATCGCCTTTTCAAGTGCTCGTCGCCGCACTTTGCCTCGGCGAGCAAAAACAATGCGATTCTTCTCGGCAGTATGCAAACCTGTTTTAAAGAGTCTTTTGACAAGGTCGTCGTAAACATCATCAAGTGAAAGTTTTGTTTGTCGCTGGTGCAATAAGCGAGCGGTTTTAACCAGATATTCTTTGCGCTTGATTGCAACTTGAACCTTGGCGCTAAATTCCGGCAACAATTTGAAAACCTCCCGCCTCACTTCCGGCAGGTCATCTTTTGCATGAAAGCAGATTGCAGTTTTATTTTTCTCAGGTTGCATCGATGGCACATCTTTAAAGTATGGATCACCAAGCAACTCTGTTCGTAGCCGTTCGAGTTTGCGGTGTGCCATATTTGGATCGGGCAGATAGGCAACTCCGACCATAAACACTCGTGAAACACCTTCTTTGCCGACAATCATATGGCCACGCTTATTGAAAAGCGTAAGATCACCCGCTTCATCTACATAGTAATTATTAACCGTTCTTTTCTCTGCCATATACGCTTGGTTGAATGAAATTAGCCTTTGACTAACATGCAAAATTATATTATCTATGATTATATTGCTGACGTCAATATACCATTAAATTTCGAGCATTTAATCTTGAACAGTTGGAAAGAGTAAGAACTTGGAGAATAAATTACAAGGCAAATTTATTGTACTTGATGGGCCGGACGGCTGCGGGAAAAGTACGCAGGCAAAACTCTTAGCCGAATGGCTGCAAGAACAGGACGTACCGACAGTCGGCTTTCGCGACCCCGGCGATACCGCTATCGGTGAGAAGATTCGACAAGTCCTGCTCAACCCCGAACATCTTGCAATGAGTACACCGGCAGAAGTATTGCTCTATATGGCAGCAAGAGTGCAGCTCTGGTCGGAAAAAATAGCGCCGGCGTTGGAAGCAAATCAGTGTGTCGTGCTTGATAGATGGCTCTCGAGCACCTGTGCATATCAGGGCTTCGCCGGCGGCTTTGGAGTGGACAAAGTAATAAAAATTGCGAGCGATTGTCTGGAAAGAGTATGGCCGGATTTGACTATCATTCTCGACGTCGATTTGGAAACCGCTTCGCAACGATTGAATCGGCAGCTTGACAGGATGGAGCAAAAAGGCGATGGTTACCACCAAAGAGTCCGAGAGGGATTTTTACAACTGGCCGAACAGCAGGAAAACTTTCTGGTAGTCGATGCGGCTGCTGATGTTGAAACGGTTCATAAACAGATATTGCAGCTTATCTCAAAAGTGAGTTTTACATAGATGTCATTCAAAGAGATTTTCTGTCAGGACAAAGCAATCGACATTTTGCAGAGGGCCTTTACCTCCGGCAAATGGGCGCATGCGTATATTTTTGCCGGCCCTGAAGGGGTGGGTAAATTCAAGACCGCCTGCGAATGGGCCAAGCTGCTGCTGTGCCAAAACCCCATAGGGGACAGAAGACAGAAGACAGAGGACAGAAATCAGAGCAGGGACGAGAGACGAGAGACAGGTATCGAGCATCGAGTATCGAGCATCGAGTATCGAACAGACAGCTGCGGTTCGTGCCGAGCCTGCCGACTCTTCGAAGCCGAATCACATCCGGATTTCAATCACATCTATAAGGAATTGCGGGAATTCACTAAAGACGGCAAAGGCAAGCCTCCACCCGTGGATTTGCCGATAGATGTCATTCGAGAGTTTCTAATTGAAAAGGTCTTGACCAAGCCGACACTTTCGCAAAGAAAGGTCTTTATCGTCAGCGAAGCTGAAAGGCTAAACGCCCATTCTCAGAATGCACTGTTGAAAGTCCTTGAAGAGCCGCCTGAATACTGCTCGATTATTCTGCTTTGCACCCGTTTGGAGAAACTTCTGCCCACTACCAAATCAAGGTCTCAAATAATCCGGTTCGGCCCCATAGACGAAGAGCAGATAATCGAAAAGCTGCAACAGATGGACATCGAAGAAAAGCAGGCCCGGTACTTCGGGCGTCTGGCCCAGGGCAGTTTAGGCGCAGCATGCCAGTGGGCAGAACTTGAACTGGCTGATGCAAACCTTTATGAAACCAAAAAAGAGCTGGTAAGCTCCTTAGCCGACTATGAAATTGCCGACGCCCTGAGTCTGGCTCAGAAGCTGCTGGAGAAAAGTAAAAAAATCGCCGGCGTCTGGACGAACCTTGACAAGGCCACCAGTAAAACCGACATCAACCGAAGAGCTGCAAAGACCCTTGTCCAAATAATCATATCAGCCTTATACGATGCGATGAATCTGAATGTTACGCCGACGAAAGAGGCCATCAATTTCGACCAAAAAGAGCAGGTAAAGAAGTTGGCCGGCCGTTTCGATGCCGAGCAGTCTGCAGAAAAAATCTCCGACTGCTTCAAGGTGCTGCACTGGATCGAGTCCAGTGTCAATGAAAAGCTTATTTTCGAGAAGCTATTGTTAAATCTCGCCGAGTCTGATAGAATGACGGTTTAATTATAGTCAGGGAACCCCACGTGAAACATGGGGCTAAATAAATGGAAATATTCAGCCTGCGGTTTCACCGCAGGTTTTGACCGGCAAAATCAAAATTGACAGGGTGATGGTATAACTTAGGACCGGTATTAATCGGGATAACCAGGATGCCAAAAGCATTAGAAACAAGGCCCAAGCAGGCAAAAAATAAAAAATATATGCTGGTTCGCTACAGTCGGATGAATACGCTCGGCTTCTTTGAGCACCGCGAAACCAAAATATCCAAAATCAAGACCCGCGTCGTGATAAAAACCGACCGAGGCCTGGAATTGGGCCACCTCGTAGGCCGGCTCACCGCCTACAAGGGTGGTCAGCTTAAATTAAGCGAAGAGCAAATACTGGAGTATTTCGAGGACAGCGACATTGGTTCCGTCCCCGGCCAGACCGGAAAATTCATCCGTTACGCAACCACCGCCGATGTAAGCGAAGAGCGACACCTGCGGAAAATTGCAAAAGAAGAGATGGAATGCTGCAGGCATTTCGCCAAAGAGATGAACCTGCCGATGAAAATAGTCGATGTGGAGCACGTATTCGGCGGGGAACGCATCATCTTCTACTTTATGTCCGATGGACGAGTGGATTTTCGCGAGCTGGTAAAAAAAGTCGCACAGGAATACCAGACAAGAATCGAAATGCGTCAAATCGGCTCGCGCGACGAAGCCAAACTGCTCGGCGATGTAGAAAGCTGTGGACAACAATGCTGCTGCCAAAGATTTCTTAAACTCTTAAAGCCGGTCAATATGCGAATGGCCAAGATGCAAAAGGCAACTCTCGACCCGGCCAAAATCTCCGGGTATTGCGGCAGATTGAAGTGCTGCCTGCGGTATGAAGACGAAAATTACATAGAACTTAAAAAACGACTGCCAAAAAAGAATACCAAAGTAAAGACCAAACACGGCAAGGGCAAAGTCGTGGATACCCAGATATTGACGCAGCTTGTTGTGGTCGAATACGAAAGTGGAGAAAAGGTCGCTGTCCCCATCGATGAGATTGAGATAATTCCCGCCTCTAAAACAACAAAAGAAGAACAAGACAATACCCGAAAAAAACAACAAGCAAAACACCCGGAGACTAAGGAGAAATAATCGTCAAGGAAGAAATATGCCCCGCAAAATCGTCGTAACCTCAGCTTTGCCCTATGCGAACGGCCCGATACATATAGGACATTTGGTAGAATATCTCCAGACCGATATCTGGGTGCGCTTCCAGAAGATGTGCGGCAACGAATGTTTCTACTTTTGGGCCGATGACACTCACGGCACGCCTATTATGATAAGCGCCCGTGCCGCCGGTATAAGCCCTGAGCAGCTAATCGAACAAATGCACAAAGAGCACAAAAAGGATTTTGATGATTTTTATATCGAATACGATAATTTTTACTCGACCCACTCTCCTGAAAATAAATATTTCAGCGAGCTTATTTTCAACCGTCTGAACGAGGCAGGCTCAATCGTTACCAAAGAAGTGGAGCAGACCTACTGCGAAAACTGTAAAATGTCACTGCCGGACAGATTTGTCCGCGGCACCTGCCCAAAATGCAAATCCGAGAACCAATACGGCGATTCCTGTGAAGTTTGCAGCACAACCTATCAACCAGCGGATATGATAAATCCTTATTGTTCAACCTGTGGGGCTACACCCGTTCTGCAAACATCTGATCACTATTTTTTCAAACTTGCTGATTACGAGCAGCGTCTCAAAGACCTTATTGCCTCAGGACATATTCAAAATTCAGTGGCAAACAAACTCGACGAATGGTTCAAAGTGGGCTTGAAGGACTGGGATATATCCCGCGATGGCCCATATTTCGGATTCAAAATACCAGGAGAAGAAAACAAATTCTTCTATGTCTGGCTGGATGCGCCCATCGGATATTTGGCCTCAGCTAAAAACTACTGTGATAAAAACAATATCGATTTTGATAAAGTCTGGCCGGGCACGAGTTCCGCGGCAACAAGCAGCAACGAATATGAGCTTTATCACTTCATCGGCAAGGACATTATGTATTTTCATGCACTGTTTTTCCCGGCGATGTTGATGGGGGCCGGGTTTCGTACCGCCAACAAGCTCTTCATCCACGGCTTTTTGACCGTGAACGGAGAAAAAATGAGCAAATCACGAGGTACTTTTATTAAGGCAAGCACCTACGTTAAACACCTAAGCCCGGAATACCTGCGATACTACTACGCAAGCAAGCTGACCGATAATATCGAAGACATAGATTTGAGAATTGAGGATTTCATAAACAAGACGAATTCCAATTTAGTCGGCAAATTCGCAAACCTTGCTTCCCGCTCAGGCCCGATGCTAACGAAAAAACTTGATGGCCGACTTGGACGATTAGACGACCGGGGCACCGAGTTAATCAATAAGCTCATCGCTGCAAAAGACCGGATTATAGAAGACTATGAGAACCTTAAATTTGCTGCCGCTGTCCGAACAATTACCGCCCTGGCCGACGAGGCAAACCGATATGTCGAACAGAATCAGCCGTGGGTAACGATAAAAACCGATTTGGAAAAAACGCGAACGACCTTAACTGCCGTAATAAATGCCGTCCGCATTCTGACGATTTACCTCAAACCCATCCTGCCCAAATACGCTGAAAAAGTAGAAAAATTTCTTAACGTCGATAAATTAAGCTTTGAAGACATCGAGACGGTGCTGGAAA
>CAYTND010000142.1:0-6180 GCA_964438965.1 uncultured Pirellulales bacterium | reverse complement strand
TTTCCTTCTATAATTCAGGGCAGGCTTTTTTGGCTCAGGACAGACTTAGCGTAACAAACCAGAGCTACTTGTCGGCCTAATGCCTGTTAGGTCCTAAAACTATTTTGTTTTAGCCAAGCAGGGGCACATTCCAAGAAAAATTTATCCGTCCGGTGGTATTGCTGCTAAAAACTCTTGACTTTTGCGAGCAAATAGGATAAACTTATCTTTGTAATAAGTAGTTCCGGGGGGTGGTCAAAATCGGAATGGGGGGTTCTCAAATTTCCCCAATTGAGCACCCAAGTTAATCGTCGTGCGCATTGAGTGATGCGTATCGCGTAGAAGAATCGTCGTGCATATTGAGTGATGCGTGTAGCGCAAAACAAAAACGCAATACGCAATACGAAATATTGAGGGAGAAAAATGATGAAGCTGGTAAAGATATCAGCAGTTTTTTGTGCAGCGGTTATGATTCTGCCGTGCGTAACAAAAGCCGCCCCTGTTGGTACAGTGGATATAGCACTTAGTGGTTTTGGCGCCCATGACATAATGGAGATTTGGGCTGCCGGCTACGAAGGCATTATCGGGTATGCCGGAGTTAATATGCTCGATAAGACCTACGGAACGAATGAAGGGAAAATTTGGCCCGACGGCCCGGTTGGCGCCTTCTGCATCGAATGGGCGGAGGCGTCGTCGAGCAGCACATTGACGTACGATGTGGTTATGCCGGAAGATGGGCCTATTGCGACGACCTTGTTGGGAGGTACAATGGGCCTCAGCAAGGCCAAATACCTGCAGGAACTATGGGGCAGGTACTTCGACCCATCCTGGGTTGGCAGCGGTTCATTTACTTACCAGCAAAATACCAAGGCCGAGGCTTTTTCTGCAGCCATATGGGAGATAGTTCACGAAGACCTCCCGACATCTCCGTTAGGTTGGGATGTAACGGTCGATGGCACCGTTGGAATTCGTGGTTTCCGTGCCGCGTATCTTGATGCGGATATGGCCAATAATATGCTGCATTCTCTTGATGGTACCGGTCCGAGGGCAGACCTGCGAGTCTTTAGTTACAACGGACAACAGGACTATATTGCGGAGATACCGGAACCGACAACAATAGCTTTGCTTGGCCTGGGATGTGCATTTAGCCTGCTGCGAAGAAAATCAGGAAATCAGGGTATCAGGAAAAGACAAAGTTAACCTGATAACCTTGTAGCCCGGTAAGAAATTTTTGGAGGGGAAAAGATTTTTGTCAACCTAATTAACAAGACTAACCAGGAACGAAAAGCCGACCGTGGCAGTGATCGGCAGAAAGGGGGGTACTTATAAGACACAATTACTACTGAGCAAACAGAGTAGCTCAAAACCAAGGGATTGAGAAAGCAATCAGAGTTGCTGCGGGTGATCCGCAGCACAAAAATAAAACGGTTAGAAATTTAAGGGCATAAAAGTATAGAGGGGACAAAATGAAAAGGTTAGTAATAATGATTTTCGCATTGTTGGTTTGTGCTGGGACGCCGGCGTTCGCAACACCGGCAATTGAATTCAGTCCTGATGCAGGCACCGGAGGCAGTTGGCAGTATGATGGGGCCGGCACACTTAGCTTTAACCAGAATATTACGATTGATAGCGGAATGGGTAGTAACGCCGATGCTTTGGTTGGCTCTTTGGTTTATATCCCCACCCTCGTAGTAAGTGGAAGCGGGAGTACATACGCTGTGAAACCAATAAGCAGCCCAACCATTATGATTACCAACGCAGACAAGAGCGCGGTTTACATGATGGGCACCCTTGGTTCAGGCGACCTGCTTACGATCGGTACGGTAGCCGGGAGCTACACTTCTTTTAAGACAGACATTACCGGTATCGTAATAACTGATGCCGGCAAAGCGATTGGTTCTGGAGCGTTGAATATGATCCTTTACTCACAGACTCCGGGACTCGATTTTGAACTCTCACTGCAAGGTGGAAGTGGGACAAACTATCGCAGCTTTGCCGAGATGTTAGCTGGTGGCTATGTCGGTGGTAATGGTTTCAGTGGGGCCATGTCGATTCCCGAGCCGGCAACAATTGCTCTGTTAGGTCTTGGTTCTTTGGCTTTATTAAGAAAACGTAAACGCAAGGCGTAAGAGAAGTCCGCCGTTTACCAACCGCTTGGGCTGTGAGTATTAAGCTTACAGCCCTTTTTTATCTTGCGGCGAGGACTGGGTGCTGAAAAAAGTTTTTGCCTTGGGCCGATAAAAAGTTCTGCAGCTTGCCTTAACACACTCTGATAGGCTGTTAAACAGCATTCTGCGTTTTTCAACTGGTGATAAAACGGCTTTTGTGGTATAATACAATTAGTATTTCTTTCGGAGGTGTGGTATGAAAATGTTTGGCTTTATTTGGAAACGTTTGCGTAAATTGTGGCGTTCAAACGAAAGTCTGCTGGCCGGGATTGATACCCATAAATGGGAAAGTAAAATCGAGATTTTCAGAAGTTTATCAGAAAAGCACTATTGAAAGTGCCTAAAGTTTGGAGTGCCTAAAGTTGTTTGTTTTTTAACTTTAGCTCACTTTAGGCACTTTCAATATTCGATAGTCAATAGTCAATCATCTAAATGACCTCATTACATATCCCAGTCTTTGGAGTCTTTTACGAATTTGTTTTGCAAGACGAATCCGATTAATGTCGGTGCCATCAGGACAGTGGGCAGAAACCATTTTTTAGTAAATATTATTTCTTCTACTCGCTCTGAGGTCTGCGGATAAAGGTACAAAAGCGCCAGAGCTCCTACCACGATTAAACCGCTGCCGCCGAGGCTGGAAAAGAGTATGACGGCGACTTTGAAAACGATGAATGATATCATACCGCCGGCGACCATGCCAATAAGCGCCCCGGCCCAGATGTATCTTTCGGTCAACCCACAAGCGTACCATATTCCGGAGGAGAGTATTCCGCCGGCTACTGCACCTAATGCACTAACGGCCCATCGCATCAAGGGCACGGAAAGAATCGCCAGCAGGCCCATTCCTATCAGCCCGCCCCAGAGCTGACTGTTCAGGCCGACGATTTTGTCGGTTATTGCTATGCCCAGGAACATGCCCAACAGCGCAAAGCTGATTACGACCAATATCTTGAAGACGCGCCAGCCGTAGAAAAGACAGACCACTCCGAAAGAAATGAAAGTTATCGCCTCAACCAGATTGAGAGAAGTAATATATGCCCAAAAGGACTCGATTGGGACAACTGCTTCTTCTGCGGCCTGCGCCGAAGTAGTTTCAACCGCCTGTGCAAGGATGGTAACACAATCCATTATCTTTCTCCTTAAATTTTCTTTTTAGTTAGGCTTTTTTGCAAAACGCCTGACCTGTTACGTTGTCCGCCACCTTTTCTTTGTTTGGCTGGGTTCCTGCTTATTCTTACCCATTTGTCTTTTTCCTGTCGAGCGTGTTTTTTGGCGTTTACAAAGTAATAACTGCTCAGACGTGCCGAAAGCCGTCATAGCTATAAAGGCAGTGGCATAATATGATGACTTACTGCAAATGATGCTGACAGGCACAGCCCCTTTATGCAACAACAGCAAAATCATTCCGGCGAAAATGAGCACCGTTCCCAAAAGCGAACAGCACAAAGCCATGGCTAAGCGCCAAAGGGAAAATCCCGCCACTATAAAAATTAGTGCCAACACCATTATTATCGCCCAGTGATACACCGGCATCTGTAAACCAGCGTGTTTTATCCTTTGGCTGACATCGATTATATAAGCTTTCAATTTTTCCGCACTTTCGCGAGCGCTGATAGCAGCGCCCTGAGCTGATATTTCGCCCGGACTTATTGGAGCTGCTTGTTGTGAATTTTCAATGTAGGGCCCGGCTAAAACGACAAAAGCAAACACCGCTGCTAATGCGGCTGTAAGTATTGCGATAAACATCCTTTCAAATACCATTGCGAGGGCGGCAGTTAGAACTGCCGCGAACGCTGCCGAGATGATATTTTGTCCGATTATAAAAAAACCACAAATACCTCCACAAATCGCGCCGGCGACTGTGACTAAAAGTTTTCTAAAGCCCAACCCGCCGAGCCAGATAAATAGCCCGACTATAACACAGGCCAAGCCCGGCCCGACCAAAACTACAGGGCTGAGCCGGACCGCTCCGCCAACGGCGGATTCGAAATCTTGTAAAATTTCAAGCATAGCGCTCTTACAAGCTGTGCGAACTTATTGCCTGTCCCCGTGAAAACGGGGGTTCGTTTATTCTTTATTTATCGGCCTAATTGCACAATTTTCGTTAAATCGTGGACTGCGTGTGTGATATGAGGCTAAAAAAGACTGGTTTTAGGTAATTAGAGTGGTTTTAATGCGGATGAGAGGAGTCGAACCTCCACGAGCCGAAGCCCACAGGCACCTGAAGCCTGCGCGTCTGCCAATTCCGCCACATCCGCAAGGTTTTCTATTTGGACACTTCCCAGACAACAATGTCCCGGGTGATACCAATATTAACGATTCCTTCCGTTTCGTCAAGAATTAATGTAGTGGGAACTGTAATGAAAATGATCTGGAAGGATTCGCTCGGGCTTTTAGGATTCCTTACGTGGATTGCGACGTCTGGGGCTTTTCCTGTTGCTCCTTCTGAGACTCCTCTTTTTCCTTTTTCTCGCGCTGAATCGCGTCGTATATTTCTCTGCGATGAACCGGTATACTCTTAGGAGCTGTTATACCGAGACGAACTTTGTCCCCCCGTACATCAACGATGATAATCTCGACATCATCGCCGATCATAATCGACTCATCTCTTTGCCTGCTTAGAACCAACATTTCTAAATCCTTTTGTCGGCGGGTCTTACTATCATATATGTTACGAATATTCGATTCAAGTGTTCGTCCAGATGCTCGTCAAATGCTTATTAAACTTTTTTATTTCCACAACTACTCTTTTACTTATTCCAAAAATCGCTTCCGGCCGACAAACCTTAACACAATATATTTCGGCTAATTTCGAGCCTAAAAACAACCATTTTTGTTTTTGTTTGTGCAATGAATATTTATTATAAGACTCTATATATACACAACTGCTTAATATACATAGAGTTACGTAGAAGAAGAGGCTTGAAAAAATGATTTATTGAATTTGCCAAATGCCGCAGTTTTGCTATTTCATTTCGTGTTTTCGCCAATATTTGTAACGGACAGCCATCCAATAGCCGGCAATCGAGCCTAATGTTCCGAAAGCCACCATCTGCACGGGCAATATGGAAATAACTGAATTAGCGAAAAAAGCTGCGGGCCATGTCTTAACAAAATATTGCAACACCTCTTGTTTGGCATAACTACTTATAGCAAAGGCAGTTACCAAAACAGTGGCAATTGTGGGCCATATATAGCTGACATCGAGAAATTTTTTGACTACAAAAGCAGCGAGTTTGAACGAGAGCAATACAGCAAAGACGATCTGTCCGACCGATGGCTGAGCCACAACTGAACCGGTGTCTATTACTTTGACGTCCTGAGCAAATATTCTGATACAAAATTGAGCTATAAAAGCTGAGCCGACCAGAGCAATTATTGGGTTTAAGTATTGAGCTGGCTTAGAGTTAGATTTTTTCTGTGTCTCAGGCGGCCTGGAGCTTGAGAGGATTTTCTGTCCTAACAGCACGCCGGCAAATCCAGCGGCGACAACAGCCAGCCAGAAAATGGAGTCCCATTTAAGCGTTGTAAGAAGTGCCTGGCGTTGTGCAGCGGTTGGGTTTAGCTGCATCAAAGTAGTCATACTGCCGCAGCGCACAGCCCAGACGGCTAATCCGGATGGTGCCGCCAAAATGCCGATTTCTCGGCCGTATGGCCAGGAAACAAAATAGGCAATGAAGCCGGTTAGAAACGCCAGAACCACCAAAGTTATTGCGCCGCCGGGACCTATATCGCCGGCACGGACAGCGGCGAGCGGCTCGGATGATGCCGCCAGCGGCCAGCCCAAGATACCTATCAAAACCACACCCGTGGCGACCGCAGCAGCAATTCTTAACCTCATTAGCAAGGATAATTCCATAATTTAGCTTCCTTAATTACGCCTGCAGGCAATAGAATAACATCAAAACCAAAACAGGTCAATGGCATATTCGTATGAAGTATATCGTATGTCGTATTGTGCGGCAGTGAAAAAAGGATAAGGCCTGTGTGATTTTCCTAAAAAAACATTGATTTTTAACTTGACGGCAAGATT
>CAYTND010000141.1:0-6184 GCA_964438965.1 uncultured Pirellulales bacterium | reverse complement strand
GGGGGGACTATGTCGAACTTCGCGCCGGTTATCTGCTGCAGGAAGTCAGCTAATTCGGCGGCGGCGTGCCGTTCGGGTTCGGGAGCATCGATGGCGACAACTATGACGGCTTTGGCCACGCCGTTTTCTGCAATCGTCAAAGTATCATCTTTGGCCGCCTTTCCACATCCGACAACAAATGACAGGGTGACAAACAGCAGTCCAATTTTGCTCTTTCGCAGCATTGTTTTACATCCTTGAGTTAAGAAGTTCCTTCAATTCATACTAATTTTGCCGCTCTGAGCTTTGTCTGCCTGATGTTACGCGTAGCTGTGCAGGCCGGAGAAGAGTCTGGAGAGGTTTGCCCAGAGCAGAGTTATTATAATGACCGCCATACCCGCAATCGCCCAGAAGCTGTTAATCCGCGGGTGCTTCTTGCCAAACATATAACGGAAATGGAAATACCCGACATAGACCAGCCAGGAAGCCAGCGACCAGAGTTCTTTAGGGTCCCAGCCCCAGTAATCGCCCCAGGCCAATTTACCCCAGTAGCTGCCGAGAACAAGCCCGAGCGTTAGTAGCGGAAAGCCGACGCAGATTATACGATAAGTAGCTTGTTCAGGCCCCAGCAGATTTTCGTTGGCGTCGGGGCCTTTGCCGGCTAATTGCGAAATGGCCTGGAAAGTCGCTTTTGCCATAATGATATATGACAGCATATAGACGGCAACGTGAGGCGTAAAAAGCCAGCTTTGCAGGGCCGGCGGCAGTTGCTGCGGCTCGGCGTTGAAGACAAAGCCGGCAGGGAAAAGAACTATGACACCTATAAGCATATCGGCACTGTAACCACCTACACGCAGGAAACGCCGGCAAAACAATGAAACCGGATAAATCATCCCTAAGCACAGGAACACCTCAAAGAGATTCTGCAAAGGCACGTGCCGGACATGATACCAGCGATAACCAAAAGAAAAAACGGCAATCGCAAAACCGAACAGGTATAGGATGTGTCCGGTTTTGCGGCGGCGCAGCAGAGTCGTTACAAACGCACACAGATATGCGGCAATGGTCGCGTAAATCAATAAGCCCTGAATTGTGTATTTAATTTCCATTTATTTATTTTTTGAATAATGAATATCCAACAAGGAATATCGAACATCGAAGTAAATTATTTTCTTTCGTCATTCATCATTGCTTGTTTGGTATTCGATATTTATTTTTTGGGTTCTAACGATGGGTCTTAGCCACAGGTGCCAGAAGACACCGATACAGAGCATCCAGTAGCCGGCATAGACCACAGCCAGTCCCGTATTGGAAACGACCATAAGAACTGTGTATTGGCCGGCCTCGGCGTCGTAAGCATGCTGATAGAAATGGTATCCGCCGAAGCTAAGAGGGTGGTTTACTTCGATGTCCTTTTCGGCAACAACCTTGTTGTCTTTAGTTATCCGGAGCTGGCTTATGTAATCGCTGATAACTCTGCGATAGCTCAGCGCAAATTTATCTTCAGGACGAGTATGTCCGCCGAATCGCTCAAAGACGTATTTGGTAGTTACCTGGCCCTGGGGGGATGTAATCTGAACCTCTAATGCTGGATTTAAGCCGAGTTGTGGGTCGTCGATAATTTTTCTGCTCCCGTCCTCGAATATGATTTTGAAATTTTCGAACGTCCTTAGGATTTTAACCGTGCCGAACTCAGGGCCTAAAGGAAATTCGGAACCGATTTCGACAGGTATTTTCCAGCCCTGGCCATCTCTGGTTTGGATATGCAGGTACGCCGGTTTGTAATATTCCATTTGGAAGTCTTTGAGCTTTACGGAGAAGGGCAGCTTTTTTATCTGCTTGTTGTCTTCTAATATAACGCGGTTGTCCGAGTGTCCCTCAAGGATTCTCATTTGGCCTGTTGTAATCTTGTCGATGCCGAAAAGTTTTTTCTGGAGTTTATGCCCGGACTCTGATGCCCACATAGACCCTGCGAGAATAAAGACACAGCCTAAGTGTATTAGTAACAGGCTAGGCACGCGGACCAATCGACGAAACACAGCAAGGGCTATTATCAAAAGAAGCGTAAAAGCTATCCAGTAAACCATCAATGGCAGGCGGTTAATAAAGCTCTGTGCCCGCTCGGCGCCGATAAATGCACCATAGATAGACACAAAGAGCAATAGTATAATCAGTGCCAGCCCAATCCATATTACAGTTCGTCTGAACTTATTCATCAGTTTTCCTTTATGGCCATCCATAAACTCTGAACGATTATGCACGGATGCCGCTTATTTGCAAGAATATTTACAGATATATTTGTTCAGTGCAGTTTGGAGTTGATATTTGTAATTGCCGTGCTTAGAATACATTACAATCGAGAAATATTTGACCCCTAAATTTATTTAGGGGTTATCCGCTTTTCATAAAAAAGATAAAGAGGACATTGTAATGGAGGTTCTCATTGTCATTGCGAGCCTTTCGCTTTGCTCAGGATAAACTCTGCGAAGCAATCTTAATTCATTGTTGTATATTCTTTATTGGTATCTTAACATAATTATTTTGTAGGGTATGCTGTGCATACCATTTTTCTTAATCTGTGAAATCTGTGTATAAAGGTTTTGTATATCTGGTCGGCGCCGGCCCTGGCAGGGCGGACTTGATTACCGTTCGCGGTGCGGAAGTTCTAAAAAAAGCTGACTGTATAATTTACGATAAATTAGCCAACCCGGCTTTGCTCAAGTTTGCCCGCGCCGATGCTGAGATTATCCACGTGCCCAAACGTACCGGTGGTGCTTCGGTTACGCAGGAAGAAATTAACAAGCTGCTGCTCGAAAAAGCCTCCGGCGGACGGACAGTCGTGCGCTTAAAGGGCGGCGACCCTTGTATCTTCGGCAGATGTGCCGAAGAGCTTGCAGTTCTTATTGAAGAGGGTATCGGTTTTGAAATAGTACCGGGCATAACCGCCGGTATCGCCGTCGCTGCCTATGCCGGTATTATGCTGACCGACAGAGAATACAGCTCGCAGTTGGTTTTTGTAACCGGCCATGAAGCCCAGGGCAAGCGAGATAGCAGTATCGACTGGCGCCTGCTTGCCAAATTCAGCGGCACTATCGTTTTCTATATGGGGGTTGGCAATCTTAATTCTATTGCTGAACGGCTATTGGAAAATGGTATGGGTGCCGATACACCCACGGCTGTAATCGCCGATGCCACTTTTCCCACGCAGAGAGTTGTAAAAGCTGTGCTTGGCGATATAAGCCAAAAGTGCCGCCTGGCCGAAATTGAACCGCCGGCGATTGTAGTCATCGGTGCCGTTGCGGGCAGTAACACTCAGTTGAACTGGTTTATGAAAAAGCCGTTGTTTGGCAAAAATATTGTCGTAACGCGGGACACTGTCGGCAATGTTGATTTTGCAGCTAAGATTATTTCTCGCTGCGGTAATCCGCTGAAATTTGCAACAATAAAAATCAAGCCCCTGACGGAGACGAACGAGTTTTTACGCACACTCGCAAAAATCACCGAATACGATTGGATAATCTTTACCAGCGGTAACGGCGTAACTATATTCTTTGAAACTTTACAGGATTTAGGCAAAGACGCCAGAGTCTTCGGCTCGGCTAAAGTTGCCGCAATAGGTAATGCAACCGCAGCTAAGCTAAGCCAATTCGGCATCAAAGCGGATTTTGTCCCCAGTGTCTTTACCGGTAAGGAGCTTGGCAAACAGCTAATTGCATATACAAACTTGCGAGACAAAAAGGTTTTGCTTTTGCGCTCACAGCTTGCCTCAAATGAGCTTGTTGAGATTTTGGACAAAGGCGGGGCCGAGGTTCAGGATGTAGCTGTTTATACCGCTGTAGAACAAAAAAGCCAATGTACGTGGCTAATTGAAGAAATCAGCAATGGCCGGATTGATTGGCTGACCTTTGCAAGTCCTTCTTCGGTAGATGGATTCTTCGAGCAAATCCGCAGCGATCTGGTAAATTCAGCCAAAGTCAAAGTTGCATCAATTGGCCCGGTAACTTCCGAACGCTTGAAAACGCTTGGCGTCAGGATTGATGTAACAGCCACGGACCACACACTTGATGGCTTACTTGATGCAATAGAGCAAACGTATAGAAGATAAATATCTTGATTTTGGACATTTGGACATTTGTATTTTGATATTGTTTCCACCGCAAGGTGTCCTCCGAAAGGAGTCCTTAGGACTGCGGAGGATTTAGAGATTAGAATTTAGAGTTTCTCCGAAGGAGCTAATTATGTCTTTTCCAAAAATCAGAATGCGAAGACTGCGCAGCAGCGATTCAATGCGAAGACTGGTGCGTCAAACCGCTTTAAGTGTTGATGATTTGGTTTATCCGTTATTTGTCCGGGAAGGCAAAAGCCTCAAAGCCCCGATTAAAACAATGACCGATTGTTTCCACTTTTCGCCGGACACGATTGCCGCCGAAGCTGTTGAAGTGGCTTCTCTGAGGATACCTGCGGTGCTGCTTTTCGGCCTGCCGGGCAAAAAAGATGATATCGGCTCGCAGGCCTGGGCCGAAGACGGCGTTGTCCAGCGCTCTATCAAAGAAATAAAAAAAGCAGCGCCGGAACTGTTGGTAATTACCGACGTTTGCCTTTGCGAGTACACCGACCACGGCCATTGTGGAGTTATCAAAAAGAGCACAAGTGCACAAGAGCAAAAGTTGATAATTGATAACGATGCAACCTGCGAACTATTAGCCAAGATGGCGCTCTCGCACGCCCAGGCCGGTGCCGATATAGTTGCTCCTTCGGATATGATGGATGGCCGCGTAAGGTACATTCGTGAAGCGCTGGAAGAAAACGGCTTTGAGAACGTGGCGATTATGTCTTACGCGGCAAAGTACGCTTCTGCTTTTTATGGGCCATTCAGAGATGCCGCCGAATCTACCCCTGCTTTCGGCGACCGCAGGACCTACCAGATGGACTCTGCCGCCAGTGCCGAGCAGGCAATGGCCGAGATTGCTCTCGATATAGAAGAAGGTGCTGATATTGTGATGGTAAAACCCGCCCTGGCTTATCTTGATATAATCGCGCGAGCACGGCGGCGTTTTGATTGTCCGCTCGCCGCCTACAACGTCAGCGGCGAATATATGATGGTAAAGAGCTCCGCCGCCGCGGGACTTTTGGATGAAAAGGCAACAATGCTGGAGCTCCTTACTGCCATCAAACGCGCAGGTGCAGATATCCTTATAACGTACTTTGCCAAGGATGTGGCGAAAGTATTGTTGGATAAGCCGATGGGCTAAAGCCCATTCTTGCGAAGAAAAAATTATCTTATTTTTGCGGTAATATGTACGATGCTAAGTAGCCAAATTTCAACATATCTGTTCGTTCTTCCTATTTTTCTTGTGTCTTTAACTATTCATGAATATGCCCATGCCTGGTTGGCCTACCGATATGGTGATGACACAGCCAAGAGAATGGGACGCCTGACTTTGAATCCTTTGGCCCATATTAGTTTCTTCGGCACAATTATTATGCCGCTTCTGATGCATTTTGGCTGGGCGAAGCCTGTGCCCATCGACTTTTCGCTCCTGACGAAAAAGCAGATATTCAGAGTTGCAGCCGCCGGCCCCCTTGCCAATATATTGCTTGCTCTTATTTTGGCCATTGCCTTCCACGTCCTTCGTTTACGCTCAATGCCGCTCATTGGTAATTTTGTACTGCTGGCGGTATTGTTCAATTTTATCTTGGCTGTATTCAACCTCATTCCCATACCGCCTTTGGACGGCTCAAAAATGGTCTATGCCGGCTTGAAGTCTCCAACGGCTATCAAGACGTATAGAAACTTTGCCCGATTTGGTATGCTGATACTTATAGGATTTCTGCTGCTCGGAGGGTTTCAGATTATTATATGGCCCCTGGTTTCGGTGCTTTACTCCCTGCTTGGACTGCCTCTGCCTGCGTTGACAATTGAGCAGGCAAAAACAAACCTCAAATAAACACTAACAACCAATGATAGACAAATTTATCGAGGTTCAAAGGATAGATTCATTTCAACTTCTGCCGACCGAAGCCGAACTCAAGAAATAAGAAAGGCTGTGAGTGATTTTCACTCACAGCCTTTGTTTGTGTAAATCAGATATTCCACAAAGTTACTACGGACAGTTCTCAAGCCAGTCGGTCGTGAAAGCCGCCAAATCTTCGAGGTTAATTACCCCATCGCCGTTGAAATCTTCACATATCGAGAAGCTTTTAT
>CAYTND010000140.1:0-6194 GCA_964438965.1 uncultured Pirellulales bacterium | reverse complement strand
CACTGGCGTTTGGACAATCAGCAACCACTGGCAGAGCCGGTGGTATGAGGAAGGCCCTTAAAAGGGGCCGTTACTAAAGGTTAAGTTCGTCCTGTTCCTGATTTCGTTGGTGTTGCTCTTGTTCTCGGATGTATTGACGTATGGCCAACTCATCTATACCAACGGTGCTGACACAATACCCGCGAGCCCAGAAACTACGACCATTTAGGTGATAATTAAGATTGTGTGGTCGATATAGCAGATTTGCATCAATACGGGGCTTATACTGATTGATTCAGTATAAGCCCCTTTTAAATTGATAATTGATTATTGTTGTGGGGAGATTGGCGCGTTGGGGGTAGAAAATCTTGCCATTCGGCCTCTGGTGGTGTATTTTATGGCGCCAATGCAAACAAAGGTTGTAAAACTCGATGCTGCAAATGTTGATTCGGCGAAAATCAAGGAAGCCGCATCTCTGGTCGATGACGGTGGACTGGTGGCGTTCCCGACCGAAACCGTCTATGGGATTGCCTGCCAAGCCAAAACCGATTCATTAGCAAGGCTCAACGATATTAAAGGCAGAGACCGCACCAAATACTACACATTACATATCGGGCAAAAAAACAATGTCAAGAAATATGTACCGACCATCGGATTAAGGGCTGAAAAATTAATCAGGAACGCCTGGCCCGGACCTTTGACCATAGTCTTTGAATTAGACCATACGGATATTGACAAACAGAAAAAGAATCTCGAAAAAAAGTTTTTCAAAAATCTATATACAAATAATTCCATAGGCATTCGCTGTCCGGACAACCCGATAGCCACAATGTTGCTGCAAGCAACGAACAATCCTGTTATTGCACCAAGCGCAAACATAGCGGGTCAACCACCGGCGGTCGATGCAGAGCAGGTTCTTGCTCAGTTATCAGGCCAAATCGAGCTGCTGCTGGATGCCGGGCCTTGTAAACACAAAAAGAGCAGTACTGTTGTTAAAATAGGCAAAATAGGTTTAGAGATTTTAAGGCCCGGCGTATATTCTCAAGCCCAGTTAGATGAAATGTCAGCGGTTAAGTTTTTGTTCGTTTGTACCGGCAACACCTGCCGAAGTCCAATGGCCGAGGGAATATTTCGAAAATATTTGGCAGAAAAATTGCAATGCAAGGTTGACCAACTGGAGAAAGCAGGTTATAAAATAAGCTCTGGCGGAGTTATGGATACGAGTGGTTTTCCAGCAAGCGCCGAAGCGATAGCAGCTTGCGCAGCCAAGGGAATAGATTTAATAGCTCACAGGAACAAAGGATTGTCCAAAGAGCTTATAGAAGAGAGTGACTTTGTTTTCGCAATGGAGCGAATACACCAGGAGAAAATTATTGCTCTTAGTCACGAGGCTGCGAATAAGTGTTTTCTATTAGCAGGAGATAAAGGTATTGCTGACCCGATAGGTCATCCCCAGGAGTTTTTCAATAGTTGTGCTGATATGATAGAAGCAGCCGTGAAGGAAAAGATTAGTGAGCTTGTGATATGAAAATAGCAGTTGGAAGCGACCATCGTGGTTTCGAAGCGAAACAGCAAATCAAAGCCATAATTGCTGAGTTGGGCCACGAGTGTACTGATTTTGGCACCAACGACAGCAATCCTGTTGATTACCCTGACCCTGCTTATTTAGCAGCAATAGCGGTGTCAAAAAAACAGGTTGACAGAGCCATTTTAGTCTGCGCAACCGGTATCGGAATGAGCATAGCGGCAAACAAAGTAGGTGGGATTAGAGCTGCACTGTGCCATGATGAGCTAAGCACCCAGATTTCACGTGACCACAATGATGCAAATATCCTGTGTTTGTCAGGGGACCAGGTCGGAGAAGTATTATTGCGAAAAATGGTGGAAGTGTGGCTCAACACCGAATTCAGCGGTGGAAGACACGAAAGAAGAGTAAGAAAAATAAAAGCCATCGAAAAAGGCAAAGACCCAAGAGAATTTCAAAAACAACAAACGTATAGTGAATAGCTTTTAGCGGGCAGACTTTTGTATTACGGCGCGCGTGATGCAAGTTCTGGAAGATACATTTAGCAGGTACGCAGGATAGTTAGCGAAGATATTTAACCGGACATTTCACATCCGTTTGAAGGTTTGTTATTAGGGTGGGCAAGGAGGCCTGCCCTATATTTTTATGAAATCAAACCACATCCGGCGTTCTCAGCATTCACAGAAATTAAGTGCGCTCGATATGCATCCGCTTTGAATCCGGAGGGGCAATTACCCCTCCCTTACGGTCGGGGCTCTTTTTAATGAAGCGCATGTACTTTTTTGATACGTATTAATTACAACTTCAAGGGGGGTATTTTGACTTTGAGATGATTCTGCAATTTGTTTCTTAAATCTTTTGCTACTTTCGGAAATTTTTTAATAACATTCCTGGTCTGGCCCGGGTCGGTTCTTAAGTTATAAAGGCAGGGCCCCTTGCCGAGGCCTTTACCCGTAACGTTCTGGAAATAGTGCCAATCCAGATTGTGAATCGCGCCGAATTTGTTAAAGACCGTGTAAACATTATCGTGGAGTGAGGGAGCCTGCCCTGTTACCAGCTTCCACATATTCCCCCCATCCATATTCTTATAATCATCAATTCCAAGCAGCGCAAGAAACGTGGGCATAAAATCGACGGCACCGACAAGTCCGTCAATACGCTTCGCGGCAAATCTCTTATCGGGATGTTTTATAATTAACGGAATACGAGTAACACAGGCATTAAGAAGACCGGGGGTTTTCTGTACACAACCTTCCTCGCCGAGATGAGTGCCGTGGTCGGTCGAAAAGACGATGATTGTATTATCCATCAGCCCTAATTGCTCAACTCTTTTCAAAAGGCGGCCGATACAATAATCACTGAACGTAACTTCGGCTGCATAAAGGTCTTTGATAACAGGTAAATCATCCAGGCGAATATCAGCGTTCCTTACCCCATATCCGAATAAATATCTTTCATAAGGATATTCATCACGATACATTTTCTGGAATTGCTCAGGTGCATCCCACGGCTCATGAGGGTCAAACATATCAATCCAGAGCATAAAGGGGCTGCCATTGGCATTTTGTCCGAGCCAATCCACAGCCGCTACACAGGACTGGGCACAAAAATAATCTCTCTGGCTTTTTCTGTCCTGTGTATTCATCAGGTACTGACGCATATTTGCATCATAGCGCTGGTTCCACAAATGAGCGGGCATATGCTTTTTCGGATCAAACTTTTCTTTCGGGCCGCTTTTCCATCTGTCAGTTTCCTGCCCGCGAACCCAAAGCCAGGAATCAAATCCGCGATGAAAATTATAATTGGGCTTGAAATGATGATACGTATCAACAATAAAACCAGTTGTTACACCGTGCTTTTGCAAAACTTCGGCAAAAGTAATATCACTATCGGCAAGGGGCTCCCACTTCGCCTCAGGAAGGACGCTCTTGCCTGTGTGATAAACCCTTCGGCAGGGAATGGTGGGCAGTCCTTCGGCAGTGGCGTCTGCAAATAACACACCTTCTTTTGCCAGCTTGTCAAGATAAGGCGTCTTTATACGTGTACTGCCATAACAGCCGAGATGGTCCGCACGGAACGTATCTGCAATGATTACAATCATATTAAGGCCGTTAGGTTTTGATGTCGTGGGAATCCGGGGAGCCTTTTTTGTGGCGCTTTTTAAGTCTCCCGTCCATACGGGCATCTTTGATTCATCCTCTTTTGTCTTCTTTGCGCCCTTTGCAACAACGCCCATCGCGCCGATTCCGGCTGCGGCTGAGATGAAATTTCTTCGAGTTAACAGGTTTTTGTTCTTCTTTGGGGTGCAGAAATACTTTTCTTTTTCCGAATCGTGTGGTTTATTCGCCATAATTACTCTCCTTCCAGAAGCTTGTAAATATTGAAGTCCATTCGAGGACCATAGAAGCGAAGATATTTTACAACCAAAGCTGCAGCACCTGCTTTTGCAGGTGTAAACTTGTCCCCGCGGAAGCGAGGTTCAGACCTTGGCGGGGACTCGTTTTCGTTTGGTCGCGATGGCTTCCAGTGCTTCCTTCACTCTTTCTTTGCCGGCCAGGGTTTTGCGGCGCAACTTCTCCGCGGGACTTACGCCTATCGAGCGCAATTTTTTATATCTGTTGTCAATTAGATTATCGAGCTTTGTGCGTTTGAGGTCCCGCAGTGTTTTTACAATATATTTCTCGACATTATAAACGGTATCGTGAAGATTACGATGTGCGCCGCCGAGCGGTTCAGAAATCACTGCGTCAACCAGTCCGAGCTTATACAAATCCTTACTCGTTAGTTTAAGTGCCTCGGCAGCTTTCGGTGCCTGTGAGCCGTCGCGCCACAGGATTGCGGCACAACCCTCAGGCGATATAACCGAATAATATGCGAATTCAAGTATTGCCAGTCTGTCCCCCACGCCTATCCCAAGAGCACCGCCGGAACCACCTTCTCCGATGACAATACAAATTATCGGCACCCTTAAGCGTGGCATCTGATTAAGATTGACCGCTATTGCCTGGGCCTGGCCACGTTCTTCAGCGCCGATGCCCGGATAGGCTCCAGGGGTGTCAATAAGTGTAACGACAGGAATACCAAACTTTTCAGCAAATTTCATCTTGGTCAGGGCCTTGCGATATCCCTCAGGATTCGAACATCCGAAATTACAGGCAATCTTTTGTTTTGTGGTTTTGCCTTTATCTTGGCCGACAATCAATACCCTTTCCCTGCCGATATGGCCAAGGCCCGTTACGATTGCGCGGTCGTCGCCGAAGCATCTGTCGCCGTGCAATTCGCGGAAATCCTTTACCATCAGGTCAAGATAGTCAGAAAGAAGAGGTCTGTTCGGATGACGTGCCACCTGAACGGTTTGCCAGGCGGTCAGATTCGAATAGATTCGCTTCAGTTCGGTAACCTGCTGCCGCTGGAGCCTGCGAATCTCAGCAGAATAGTCAATGCCTTTGATTGAACTGAGCTTGCGCAGCTCATTCATCTGGCTATCAAGGTCAGCTACCTTCTCCTCAAATTCGAGATGGCCGCCCTTGCTGAGAATATTTTTATTATTCGGCATTTTAGCTATTATGGTATCCCGCTCTGCCATAAGCACACAACGAGAATGTTTACAAAAAAATTACCCACAAACAACGGGCGTTCAGTTAAAACCGGAATATTAGCATTTTAATATCATAAATCAAAGAAAAAAATTGACATTCGAGGGGCTTTACAGTATTTTTTAGCGGAACCCGTTCTGAGGCATATTTTCATAAGGTCTTGGTTATGAAAGACTTAAGGCAAACAACTGTTATAGGATTAGGCCTTTTAGGCGGTTCGATTTCATTAGCTGTTTTACGTTCTTTTACCCGAGTAAAAGTGATAGGTTACACACATCGGCCTTCCACTCGCACTAAAGCCGGACAATTGGCGGTGGCAACCGAAATCGTCGATTCTCTAAAGTCGAGTGTATCCGAGGCAGACCTTGTCATCTTGGCTACGCCCATAGTTACATTTGAGAAAATATTCAGCGAAATAGCCGATGCACTGCCGAACGGCTGTATTGTTACCGATGTTGGTTCAACCAAGGTTCTGCCCCACCGTTGGGCAGCTAAGAAGCTGCCGAAGAGTGTCCACTACGTCGGTTCACATCCAATTGCCGGCTCAGAACAAAGGGGCATCGAATTCGCCAGAGATGATTTGTTCGACGGGGCAATGTGCATTTTGACAACGACAAAAAAGACTAACCGGCAGGCGGTGCAAACCATGGAAAAATTCTGGTCGAAACTCGGGTGCTCTGTGAAGTCAATGACGCCGGCTGAGCATGATAGAATATTTGCAAACGTAAGCCATTTGCCGCATATAACGGCAGCGGCATTAATAAATGCCAATAATAATGAGGAGTTGAAATTTGCCGGCAAAGGGTTTATGGATACATCGAGAATAGCATCGGGACCAGTTAATATTTGGGCCGACGTGCTGCTGACAAACGCGAACAATACCACCAAAGGTATCGATAAAATCATCGCCGAATTAGTAAAACTTAAAAAGGCAATAAAAAAAGAAAATAAAAGAGAAATCGAAAAGCTACTTAAAAAAGCAAAAACAAAACGGACGGCAATGATAAAATACAAAATTAAAAAGAAGGAAATAATATCGTAAGGACTGGTAAAGAAATTAGGTTTCGTTTTTGGCTGAGCGAGGACAAGGCTGG
>CAYTND010000139.1:0-6217 GCA_964438965.1 uncultured Pirellulales bacterium | reverse complement strand
GCCCGGCCACATAGACCCAGTTGTTGATTCCATAGCTGCCGTACGTACCGACTGGCCCCCACTCTTCGTTTGGCGTCATACCCACCTTGCCCCAGGACGTAAATGTGTCGCCACCTGCTGTAAGTGTGCCGCTGGCCCCGGGCGGGTAAGTCGGGACCTTAATTTTTGTCGCCATCGGGCAGACCCGTATCTTCTCTTCCCGATAGTAGTAGTCGTACAGGACATTTATCCAACGACCGCCCGACTGCGTGCGTCTGGGAAAGAACCCGTTGTTGTCGTCGGTGTACATAACAAAGATAGTGCCCCATTGCTTGAGGTTTGACTGACAGACGGCTGCCTTTGCCTGCTTTCTCACCCGCTGTAGTGATGGCATCAAAATTGCCATCAATAATGCTATGATAGCAATCACTACCAAAAGTTCTATTAAAGTGAAACCTTTTTGTTTGTGCATTATGCTGCACCTTTCCTGTCCGTTTGTCTTTTAGTAGTCTTTAAACCTTCTCATCCACTCCGGCCAGTCAGACAACTGGACACTGCCGGCTCTGGTCCACGGGCCTGCGGTATTGTACTCGCGATGCCATTTCAACGTCCACAACTCCTTGAGTCCAATCTTTCTCACAGAAAAATCTACAAAGACACCGTTTATCGTTGCGTTGTGCCGATTGATGCAGAACATTTTCATAGCATTTATAGTCCAGTTGTCTCTTTGACCATCAAGTTCCGGTGGTTCATCAGTATGGTGCGGCCGGGTATCCCACCATAGGTCGTCCAGGAATAGCGGTATATTATTTGTACCTTTAACATCAGGTCTCCTCCAGTAATGTGCAGCCGGCTTGCCACCCTCCTGGCCCGGCGGTGGATTAGTAACCCATATATTAATTCCATAGCTGCCGAACTCATCGTAAAAGTTCGTCCAGGCTGCAAACGGGACCTGCCAGCCTTGGTCGTAAGGTTTCGTGGCCGTCGGGCAGCAGCTAAGTTCCTGGTTGTTAAGGTAGTAAGGCCGCAGCACAGCCATCCAGCTGGCCTGCCGTTCCCCGCTGATGTTCCAACCTCTATGGAAATAGCCGTCGTTCTCGTCCGTGTACATTGAAAAGTAAAGGCCCCACTGATGAAGATTGGACTGACAGGCAACCGCCTTCGCCTGTTTCTTGACCCGCTGCAATGATGGCATCAATATCGCCATCAATAATGCAATGATAGCAATCACTACCAAAAGCTCTATTAGTGTAAAAGCGTTTCGTTTGCGCATGACGTTTGCCTTTCTCTTTCAAAGAGAGACAATAAGTTTCGCTGGTATGCTTGCCTGCCATAATTATAACACAATCCATCACGGTAAGGCAACACCGAAGGGGCAGCATTTTTGCATTTTAAGATTTAGCCTTGATTTTTGCTTTTTAATGTTTAATCTTGTTATGCCAATTGCCTCAAACCAGTCCATCGCTTACAATATCTCGTGATGATTTGTATTCTGTAAAGCATGAAATTAAAAATGACACACGACATACGACATACAACATACGATATACGAAATATCCTGATAATAAAACCCAGCTCACTGGGCGATATAGTCCTGGCTTTGCCGGCCCTGACAGCCTTGCGCAAAAGTTTTCCTGATGCGAAAATTAGTTGGCTCATCCGGCCGGAGTTTGCGCCGCTTCTCGAAAATCATCCTCATTTGACCGAGATAATTCCTTTTGACCGCAGGTTTCTCGGCAAGGCCTGGTTCCATCCCGGTGCATTTGGTTCTCTTATTTCGCTTATTCGGCGACTCCGCCGGGCCAAATTCGATGCCGTAATTGACTTTCAGGGCCTTTTCAGGACTGCTTCTTTAGCCTGGCTTTCAGGATGCAAAAAACGTTTCGGAATAGCAAACGCCAGAGAATTAGCCCACCTCTTTTACACGCACAAAATCACCCAGACACAGGATTGTATCCACCTTGTTGATTACTACCTAAAGATAATCCAGGCTGTCGGTGCCTCCGAGCTTGATGTACACTTTGTATTGCCGCACCATCCCGAGGCCGCCGAGGCAGTCGGCGGGTTATTGGCAAGTCACGGCATAACGCCGGACAATTATGTAGTTTTTGTGCCAGGCTCCGCCCACGAAGACAAGCGTTGGCCTATCGAACGCTTTGCCGAGTTGGCCGAGAAGATTTCTTCACAGTATGGCCTGTCTCTAATTGCAGTCGGCACCGAATCTGAAGCCGGTCTTATTCAGAAATTACAAAACCTTTCTAAGGTTACAATAGAAAACTTTGCAGGACGAACTTCCTTAAGCGAGTTGATAGCATTGCTGAAGACCGCCAGGTTGGTGGTAAGCAATGACACCGGCCCGGGGCATATTGCCGCGGCCTTAGGCACGCCCTTGGTTTTAATGTTCAGTTGGTCCAACCCGGCAAGGATAGCCCCTTATGAAAGAAGCGAATGTATTGTCGCCCGCGAACCACACAGCAGAGGATTTAAGATAAAAAGCACCGACCCAAAGCACAACGTCGATACCATAACCGTCGATGAGGTCTATCAAAAGGTCTGCGAGCAGATAAAAGGTTCTATTGCATTCTGAAATGCCTCTTTAGGAACTGTATCATTTCTTCAACTGATTCGGTCTGCGGTGATGTATAGTCTGTGTCCATGCGGCGAACACACTCGATGCCCAGCTTGTCCATCCTGTTCTTTAGGTGTTTGCCGAAGTTCGAGTGGTGGATATTGCCGGGCTTGTTGCTTCTGGCAAAGTGATATACAAACACCGGCGGATCGTCCTTGGTGAGGTGATTGATGGGAGAGGCATCTTTGAGAAGTGCATCCAACTTTTCGTCCACTTCATCTTCGTCCCAGTTCCAATCCTCCGGCAGACCATAGAGAAGCTTAAGAGCCACGTTGTCATATGCACGGCCGGGGACAATTTTCTTGATCTGGCGCGGGTCGTAAGTACACTGTGCATTAAATGGAATCGCACAACTCAATCGTGTGGACTCCCGCTCCACCGGGTCTTTGCTTTTTGGCTTGGCCATATCATCATGAAAGGCCAGCCACTGAGAAATGCCGGACCCCGCAGATCCCCCATAGGCGGCAAGTCGTTTAGGGTCAATGTTCCACCGTTTGGCATTTCTCCGGATATATTGAATGGCCCGCGCGCAGTCGTGCATCTGGGCAGGATAGGGAACCTCACCGGTGAGTCTGTAGTTTATTGAGGCGAATGATATTCCCGACTGCAAAACTCGTTCGAGCATATACTGGTTCACGCGGGACTTATCGCCTCCTCTGAAGCCGCCACCGTGGATATATACCACAAGAGGCGTGGGACTATCCGACTTGGCAAGCCACAGGTCGAATTTATTTAGTTTGTGCTTCCCGTAAGAATGGTCTTGAACATCAGCCGTTCGGCCTTTGCTAACGGATTTCCGGTCCCGACGTTTGCTGGACTTGGACTTGGATGGTTTTTGGCTGCTGCCCTCACATCTAACAACAGCCGGTGACAAGACACCGACGCCCAAGGCTTTCAAAAAGTTACGTCTGCTTAGTGTACACATAAATATCCTCTTTTCGCTTTATGGTGAATGAACTATTTTTTAGTTAAGCGTGCCAGTTTTACTCGTTACCTCAATGCATCGCTTGCACAAATCAGGATGCTCGCTATCTGCTCCGACGCTCGGCCAATAGTTCCAGCACCGCTGGCATTTATTGTAGCTGCTCTTTTGGGCCGCAACTGTGGTCTCGCCCGAAGCTTTTTGCAGTTTCACCTCACTGACAATACAAAGTGCCGCAAACTGCTCCAGTCCGAACTCATTCAGAACCCCGGCATCTTCATCATCACAGCAGATAGTTACGCACGCCTGCTGATTGCTTGCAATCTTTTTCTCTTGCCTCAAACCTTCCAGAATCCGCAAGACCTCATCGCGCAGCCCCATCAGCTTTTGCCACCGCGACTCAGAGCCCCGAAAATCAATCGAATCATCGACTTTCGGCATCTCGGCTATGTGTACACTTTCGATCTGTTGCGACTTGTTTAACTCCGCCCACGCCTCTTCCATCGTATGCACTAATATCGGCGTCAGCATCCGAATCAGGCAATCCAATATACTGTGCATCACAGTCTGGGCGCTGCGCCGCGACAAGCTGTCCGCCGCATCGCAGTACATCCTGTCCTTGAGCACATCCATATAGATACTACTCATCTCAACGGTGCAGAAGTTGTAAAGAAGCGAAAAGACCCTGTGAAAGAGAAAGTTCTCGTATGCCTCGGTAACACCGGCAATCAGCTTTTGCAACTGCTGCATCGCCCACTTATCTATCTCAAACATCTCATCATAAGCAACACTATTAACATTCGGGTCGAAATCGTTGGTATTACCGAGCAGGTATCTGAGCGTATTTCTGATTTTCCTGTAGGCGTCCTGCGTTCTTCCTATTATCTCATCGTTACACCTTACATCCTCCTGATAATTTACGCTTGAGACCCACAGCCGCAGAATATCCGAACCGTATTTTGCTATCTCTTCCTGTGCGTTGACATAGTTACCCAACGATTTCGACTGCTTCATTCCCTTCTCATCAACAGTAAAGCCGTGCGTCAAAACGTTCTTGAACGGCGCTTTGCCCGTCGCTCCAAGCCCCGGCAGAAGTGACAGTTGAAACCATCCCCGATGCTGGTCCGAGCCTTCGAGATACAAATCCACCGGCACAGACCAGCCCGCCTCTTTCACACAGACGCTGTACCAGCTACATCCCGATTCAAACCAGACATCGAAAATGTTCTCTTCCTTCCGCAGCTCATCGAGGACAAAACCTTTCGGCAGCTCAAAATCCTCACCTAAAATCTCAGCGGGCGAATCAGTAAACCAACTGTTCGACCCACGCTCAGCAATATGTTTAGCCACAGCCAACACCGATTCTTTTGTCATCAAAGGATGTCCTTCGGAGTTGAGGAACACGGGAATGGAAAGGCCCCAGCTTCTCTGTCTGCTGATGCACCAGTCCGGCCGCGATTCAAGCATCCCCGCGATGCGCTTTTGACCCCATGCAGGAATCCATCTCACATTTTTAACGCTCTGAAGCGCCAAATCACGCAAGCTCTTACCCACATCAGGCAGCTCTTTATCGACACTGATGAACCATTGTTCCGTCGCTCTGAAAATAACCGGCCCTTTGCTGCGCCAGCAATGCGGATAACTGTGCACAATCTCGCCCTCGGCAAACAGCAATCCATTTTCCCGCAAATGGTTGTTGACGACAGTATCAACTTCAAGAACGTTCTGTCCCCGCAGCCACTCCGGCACCGTATCATCATATCGCCCATCATCCATCACCGGCGAATAGACCGCTAAGTCATACTTTTGCCCCGACATATAATCCTCAATTCCATGTCCCGGCGCTGTATGGACAAGTCCAGTTCCGTCTTTGATGGTAACATACTCAGCCGGTATGACCATAAAGGCGTCTTTGTCCGTCGGATTATTTTCCACAAACGGATGCAAATATCGCAGCCCTTTGAGTTCACTGCCCTTTATTGATTTTTCGCTGACAGTATATTGTCCTTCTTCTAAATCACCCGCAGCAACTACCGTCTTAATACGGTCAGTTGCTATTAACGACACAAAACTGTTGCCATTCTTTTCGTAAGTCAGCGCTTTATAATCCAGGCGAGGATGCACAGCTATCGCCAGATTCGCCGCTAACGTCCACGGCGTAGTCGTCCATATCATAAAGCAGACTTTCGCGTTCTCGGCCTGGCTTTGTTCAATCAGACCAAGCTCGACCAATCGTGCAATGCTTTCTTTCGCGACCGGAAAATTCACAAAGATACTCGGCGACGAAATATCCTTATATTCCAGCTCCGCCTCAGCCAACGCCGTCTCACACCCAATCGACCAGTGAATCGGCTTCAATTGTTTATAAACCAATCCTTTATCGACCAGCTCGGCGAACACTTCCATAACCCCCGCCTCATAGCTCGGCTTAAACGTCAGATACGGATTCTCAAAATCGCCGAATATCCCCAACTCCTGAAATTGCCTGCTCTGCACTTTGACATATTTGCGGGCATATTTGAAACAGTCTTTGCGGATATCGAGCTTGCTTTTCTCGTGCACCTTATCACCGAGTTCCGTTACCACTTTCGATTCGATGGGCAGGCCGTGACAGTCCCAGCCCGGCACATAAGGCGCATCGAACCCCATCATAGTCTTATACTTGACGACTATATCCTTGAGGACCT
>CAYTND010000138.1:0-6227 GCA_964438965.1 uncultured Pirellulales bacterium | reverse complement strand
GTATGCTGTGGCATACATGCAGAAATTCGATCCTGAACTTGCCCAGGGTGATGGTCTGCCCCGGCTGGATCACTTTCAGCTTGGCCTTGGTCAGCACCCGATGCTCTTTAAGCTTGACCGAGATAAGCCCGTGAGTGAGCCTGGTGGCATAGACGGGCACCCCCAACTGGGGCAGGAGGTAGGGCAGAGCGCCGGTGTGGTCCTCATGGCCGTGGGTGATGATGATGCCCCGTATCTTATCCCGCCTTTCCAGCAAATAGCTAATGTCGGGGACGACCAGGTCAATGCCCAGCATGTCCTCTTTGGGGAACATCAGCCCGACGTCGATGACGATGATGTCGTCCCGGTACTCCAGGGCCATCATGTTCTTGCCGATTTCCCCCAGCCCGCCCAGGGGGACTATCCTCAGCTTTCGTTTTGCCATAAGGTTATGCCTAGAACATACTCAGTTGCTGCGGCTGCCTCTTCGCCTCCGGCAACTTCTCCGCTTGGGCCAGAAGCTGGGGTATCTTAAGCATGTCGGACTTGATAGCCTCACGCAGGCTCTGCTGGTGAAGGGCGGCCGCCGGATGGTACATAGCATAGCAGATAACATCACCTTGCTTTCGTGCCTTACCGTGCACCCGGCCAATGGTCTCGCCGGGAAAGAATCTGGCCAGGGAGTAGCGCCCCAGGGTGACGATCATCTTGGGGGCAATCAATTCGATCTGGCGGTCGAGCCATTTGCGGCAGCTCTGTATCTCCGCCGGCAGGGGGTCCCTGTTTGCCAGGGGCCTGCATTTGAGCACATTGGCGATGTAGACATCCTCCCGCCTCAGTTCGATGGAGGCCAGCAGCTCGTTCAGGAACTGCCCGGCAGGGCCGACGAAGGGGCGCCCCTGCTGGTCCTCATGCCAGCCCGGCGCCTCGCCGATGAAGAGTATGGCGGCATTCTCCGCGCCCTCGCCGGGCACCACCCTGGTGCGATGGCGAGCCAGCTCGCACTCCTGGCAGTGGCTGATCTCCTCATGGAGTTCGGTCAACGCTGACACTCTCGGCCTCCGTCATCCGCTGTTTTCGAGCCGGGTTTTCCCTGCCATTGTCTTGGGCCACATTATTCTGACTGCCATCGCCAGCGAGAGCAAGCCGAAGGCCCGGCTGAGCCAGTGGGCTGGAATCTCATTCGCCAGAAAGCTGCCGCCCAAAGCGAAGATCGCCGCCGCTGGAGCGATGCCGAGGACAACCCCAAGCCTGACATTTCCTTGACGGTAGTGAGTGTAACCTCCAACCAGGGCAGTCATCGCGATCACAGCCAGCGATATGCCTTGAGCGGCATGCTGCTCGATATCTAGGAGCAAGACCATGCCCGGGACCAAGATCACGCCGCCGCCGATACCCAGCATTCCACCCATGGCTCCTGCCACCAGCCCTATGCCCATCCCGGCTGCTAAAGACATCGCCAACCCACCTTCAGCTATGCCCCCCAGATCAGGAGGCGCAGCCCCACCACCAGCAAAAGGGCGCCGAAACCTTGCTGCAGTCTTTGAGCAGGCACCCTCATCATTAGCTTAGCCCCTAAAACCACCCCCACCATGCTGCCCAGGCCCAGCTGAGCGACCAGGGCCCAGTCCATTTGCCCGCGAAAGGCGTAAACAACGGCGGCGAACAGCCCGATAGGAACGATGGCCGCCAGCGAGGTGCCGTGAGCCTGGTGCTGACTCAGCTTCAGCACGCCCACCGACATCGGGACTATGATCAATCCACCCCCCACTCCCATTAGCCCGCTGAACAGCCCGGCCGCAGCTCCTATCAGGGCGTATATTCCAAACTGCTTCCTCAAGAATCGGGAAAAGCCTCCCTTTTCCGCATGATAGCACGGCCAGTCCGGCCAAGTCAATCGAAGGGGATGGGGCTGGTGAGCTTGACACTGCCCGAAAGCCGTTGCTATAATCCAGCTTGGGGGGATATAGCTCAATAGGGAGAGCGCTGCGTTCGCATCGCAGAGGTCGGGGGTTCGAATCCCCCTATCTCCACCAGCAAGTGTGCCCCTGTAGCTCAGAGGATAGAGCAGCGGTTTCCTAAACCGCGTGTCGGGTGTTCGAGTCACCCCAGGGGTACCACAGCTACGAATTCGGGCTCGAACCGGCTTGTGTGGCCAACATGAATGCTTCTTGATACGCGGTTTAAGGCCTCCTCAGCTACGCCTGGTTACGCGGTTACCCCTGATTTCCTGCTTGAAGGCTTCCTGCTCAGTCGCCGGAGCATGGGGTGTACCCGGGCAACACTCCTGGACTATAAGCGCCGGTTGACGCAGTTCTTCCGCTTCATCGACCGGGAGCTCCCCGGCCAGGAGATACGCCGGTTCCACATTGACTCCTACCTGGCCTGGCTCGCTGACAACGGCCGGAGCAGGGCCACGGTAAGAACCAATTACCGGGCTCTCCACGCCTTCTATAACTGGCAGGTGGAGGATGAGCTTATCGAGCGATCCCCCATGGCCAAGATGAAACTGCCACGGATTGAGAAGCGCAGCAAGCCGTTTCTAGCAGAAGGCCATTTCCACCAGCTCCTCACCCTATGCTCACCGCCTAGCTTCATGCGATCCAGGAACGCCGCTGTTCTCTGGCTCTTTTGGTCAACCGGGATGAGGCTGGGGGAGTTGGCAGGCTTGCGCGTAGACGACCTCAATTGGGATGGCAGCTGGATTCTGGTGTTCGGCAAGGGCAACCGGGAGCGGCGAGTGCCCTTCAGTAAAGAGGCGAAGCGGGCCGTGTGGCGTTACCTGGCATTCCGCAAAGATAACCTGCCGCAGCTATGGCTCAGTGAGGAGAGAACGCCCATGGCACCTGAAGGGTTGCGTATGGCTATAAACCGCCTCTATCGCAGGTCAGGAATTCAGGTAAAGGATGTCTGCCATATCTTCCGGCGCACCTGGGCCATGAGGCAGATCAAGTCAGGCATACCACCCAAGTTCGTCCAGCTTACCGGGGGCTGGATCGACATCAAGACGCTTGATGGATACATTCAAGCCATGACGAGTGAGGATGCCCTGGGGGCGAAGTGGGTTTAGGACAATAGACTGCCCCGGCTTGGCCTGGACCGGGGCAGCGCCGGGGTTACTCATCGGTGTTGCTCGGGCTCAGGCGGGTAGCGATCGCAATCAAGCCACCCGTGATGCCAGCGGCGATCTCCTTCATGTCCTGCTGGATCGCAAAGCCAGCCAAGAGCACCAGCCCAAGACCTATGAGAAGTACCTGTGGCCGGATCTTAGCAAACATGGTTCACCTCCCTACTAATCATATACCGCCTGGTATATTACTTGAGGTATATTACTTGATAAGTGTCACCCGGTTGCCCGTGCCCGGGGCGAACATTATGGCCGCGTCTGCATAGACACGGTTCTCCTGCAACTCGAACACGAACCAGCGCCACACCCTGTCAGCGTCCCTATCATCGACACACAGCATCAGGAGCTCGCTATGGAACTCTGTGCCGAAGGGAGGTATCGGTCGCTCAAACTGGATGTCCAGGGCTATGACGCCACCCCAGCCCGGCGCCATGGCCAGGCGGCCTTTCCCTGCCCGGGTGAAGTTATCGCAATCCCGGCGCTCTTCCAGCCAGTCGGCAAGGTAGATACCCGCACGCTCAAAGAACGCCAGCGTGTCAGACAAGGGCGGGATGTCGTTAACATTATCGTCCAGCCCATAAAGCAAGCAGTTCCCGAAGATTTCTCTCAGGGAAACCTCAGAGAGCATACGATCTATCTCTTCAAGGTAGCTCGGCGGATCCGGGGGCGCCAGCTCAGCCTTCAGGTCCTCTACCTCAGCCTTGAGCCCCACGTTTGCAATGGACAGCTCCGAGGCGCTGTCAATCGCCACCTGCTTCGCGGCCCGGCATACAGCTAGCCGCGCTTCAACAAGGCGCTTGTCGGCCTGGAGCTTTGCGATGGTGGCATCAGCCGCCTTCAGCTTGGCAAAATACCGGGCCAGCCAGTCCAAAACCCGACGCAGAATCACCATCAGGAGCCTCCGATACCATCTGATCTTTTCACGGCTCACACCAGCTCGACCCCGGCATAGGTCGCCACGCTCAATAGCCCACTGCCAACCAGGATTCCAACGAGCCACCAGAACCGTGTGCGTAGTGCGTTGAACTCCTTGACGTGACTGCTGTATTGCTCAACCATGCTAGTCATCATCCCGAACAGCCCCCGATCATCCGTGCCTTCAATACCGATGATGGCCGTTTTAATTTGAGTCACGTTCGTCTTCAACTCATCACAAGTGCCCTCGATCTTTGCAAGCCGCCTGCCGGCATCTTCCTCATGGTGATTCAAGCGAGTTTTGCGCGGCGCCATCACACACCTGCCTTCTTCGCCGGTTTCTTCAGTTTGGGGGAGCCGCTCAGGGTGTGGAGCTCATCCACGGTCTTGTCATTCAACAGGGCCTGCGCGGCCTGCAGCACGGCTTCCTTTCTGACTTCGTAGATAGCCGGCAGCTCACCGGGTCGCTGAGGCACGTCCGCCTCCACCTCCACGGTGCCGGCATCGAAGTCAAAGGCTATCGCCTGCCATGCCACGTCACCCAAGTCAAGGGGTATGATGCGCACCGGGTCAGCGGGATTTCCCGAGCCATCGGCTTTGAGTCTTCCTGTCAGCGGTATCGTTAGCCTCATACCTTCGTCACCCCTGCACTTACTCCGGCGCAGTGTCGAACAGCTACGCCACCACCACCCCAAGCGTTGGTCGCCTTCACTTCAACTGTGCGACTACCTGCTGCCACAGCTTTGTTCCCTATGAGGGTCTGGAGGTTATAGCCTGTGGTGGGAAGGAAGCCCGTCTCCGCCTGCTGTACGCTGTCGATATATAGCTGTACCTTGATATAATTGGCGCCGGCTGTGTAGAAAGCTCCAGCCATTCCGGCTTCTACCTGGGACGCCTGAGCTGCGGTTAACGTGAAGGTAAACAGCACTATTTCACCGCTGGCAGGTACGGAGTGCTCCTCGTAGTAAGTGGTCCGGCTCTCGTTGCTGCCCTGCGTGCTATAGTCCTCGTCCTGGTCATCGTGCAGCACAGTATGGCCGTGGTCTCCCTGCGCCACCTGCGTCGCCCCAGTGCCCACGGGGCAGCTGTCGAACTTCAGCTTCTTGAAGGCGGCATCTGCGGCGTTGCGGATCTGCAATATCTCATCGATGACCTTCAGTCGCAGGTTGCCGACGGGCGTGCCGTCCTTATCCTTTAGCTCCAGCGCGTCCTCGATCAGCGGTACGCCGTCCAAGCCTTTCAGATAGCGCAAGGCATCGCGTATCTGCTCATTGAAATCAGTCTCGGTTGGTACGGTACCATCGGCCCAGGTCTTGGGCGGCGTCGGAAAGCCCATAACATCTCCTAGTGGCTATGATTGCCTATGGCTACCTCGGTGCTGCTGGTGCCTGTCGGCAGGCTCTCAAAGGCTATTTTGACAAAGCCATCATCGGCAGCGTTGCGCAGCTGCAGCTCCTCATCGATGACCTTGAGCCTGACATTTCCCACAGGTGTCCCGTCTTTATCTTTCAGCTCTATGGCGTTCTCAATCAGTGGCACACCGTCCAGGCCCTTGAGGTAACGCAGGTTGTCGCGCAGATGCGGGTTAAGGGCAGCATCATCCGGCATATTCGCCAGTCCCAGCTTCCAGGTTTTCGGTTGAGTAAATGCCATTGTTTATCCCGGCTCCTCTGGCAATAGGGTATAATGCTCAAGCACCTCCCGGAGCTCACCCATCTCAGTCGTAGATAGGAATCGTGTGACATTGACATGAGCTGCATGCCCGACACTGAGGACTATCTCCAAGCGCGTAATATAAGCGGGATCAAGTCCCAGGGCCTCGCAAATATCTTTGCCTGCTTTCTGTCCGTGTTCTAAAGGCAATCCCATTATCTCTTCCTCCTCAATATGCCAGCACTGTATTGGTGCCCAGCGTGCTCGTGCCCAGGATCCACCACACGTCGCTGGGACACTTCTCCAGCTCCCACTCGCAGGTGTGTAGCCTGGCCACCTCGATTGTGTGCGTCACCCGGTTGATGAAGAAGTCGGCGTCCAGCCCCAGCCGGGTGCATTGCACGGTTATGCGATCGCTCAGCTTGCGGGCCAGGATCTGAGTCAGCTGCGCTTTGTTCAACATCAGGGCAATGCGTGCCCGGGGATCCTTGTATGCCTGCAGCATCCAGTTGCAATAGCCCTGGGCGCTGGCGGGGGTCTTCAGGTAGCGCCC
>CAYTND010000137.1:0-6232 GCA_964438965.1 uncultured Pirellulales bacterium | reverse complement strand
GCAACGCGACCGCAGTCCGATGAAGCCCCTGAGTTTATCAGTGAGTTTGTGCGCTATGGTTGCGGACCTCGTGCCGGGCAGTCTCTGATATTGGCAGCTAAGGCGCATGTAGTTCTGAACGGGCGCTTCAACGTCTCATGCGACGATATCAGAAAATACGCCTTGCCGGTACTGCGTCACAGGATGATTCTTAATTTTGCCGCAGCAAGTGAAGGACTCGATACGGATGCAGTGATAAAAAGATTGCTGGATACGGTGGGTGAGGAGTCAGAGTAAATAGCGCAAAGCTTGACAAAGTGCAGAAACTGGTTTGGCATTGTCGAAGCTGGTATCTCCGCAGGATGCCTTACGGCAGAAGCTGGATGCTGGAAGCCGGATACCGGATAAAATTCACCGCCGTTGGGCGTTCTGTGGAGAATCCGGTTTTGGACCAGGACTTTGTAAAAAGAAAACACGAGCTTCGAGTTTCCAGGGTGAGCATCGATACGAGCATCGACAACCTTAAACGAAATTGGTTATTGGTTACCATTTACTATTAACCGTTTGGCGTAAGCTGGAGGTGTGTATGGTTGAGTCCACAGGCTATCGTTATCTTCCTCCACGAATGGCCGAGCGTCTGCGCGGCGTTGAAATAGGGGTGCGTCGGCCAATGGACGGCAGTCATCAGGGTCTGCACAGGTCTCCTGCATTCGGGTCTTCGGTTGAGTTTGCCGAGTACCGCGAATATGCGCCCGGTGACCCGGTCGCGAGGATTGACTGGCCGGTTTATGCCAGAAGTGACCGCTACGTTATCCGGCGGTTCCACGAAGACGTAAGTATCCGCTGCTACATTATGCTCGATATATCGGCTTCTATGAAGTACCAGCAGGACGGGGCACTGCAAAAGAGCGAATACGCCTGCTATCTGGCAGCGGGGATGATGTATGTGATGGTGCAGCAGAGTGATATGGTTTCGCTGATTACGTTTGACGACCAGATACGGGACTACTATGAGCCTTCGGGGAGTTTTGTGGGGCTTAAACCAATGCTGCAGGGCCTTGAGAAAGTCGAACCTAAGAACAAAGGCAGTATCGAAGCGGCGCTGCACAGCGCGGCCGAACTGATTAAGGGCAAAGCATTGGTGGTCGTCATCTCCGACCTGCTGGAAGAGCCGGAAAGCATTCTGCAGGGTATTAACCACCTTTACTATGACGGTAAAGAGATTACGCTGTTTCATATTCTGGACCCGGCGGAGATGAACATGTCAATGACGGGACTGGCCGATGTTACCTCGTTAGAGACGAAAGATAAAATAACGGTGGATTTGAAGGCGATACGCGATGCCTACCTTGAGCAGCTGCGTCTTTATCTCGACGAGCTGCGAAGCGGCTTTCAGAAGACCCGGTCTGAATACATCCTGACAGAGACCAGGACGGAGGTGTATGACGCTATTTTGCAGAGGAGTAGAATGGTATGATTTTTTCTGCTCCCATCTTTCTTTATCTTGTACCGTTGGCGGGGCTGCCGATAGTTTTTCACCTTATACTAAAGCAGAAAAAACGGAAGGTGGTATTCTCTACTCTGATGTTCTTTCACCGGACCGACCCAAAGCTGAACTCGCATCGCAAGATACGGCAGTGGCTTTTGCTTTTGATGCGGTTTTTGTTGATTGTACTTATACTGTTAGCTTTATCGCGGCCTGAATTTGTGACGTCGATGGGTCTGGGCGGTAAGATTTCGGTCGTAGCAATAGTGGACAACTCTGCTTCAATGAGCGGGGCCAGCAGCTATGATACCGATAAGAGCAAACTTGAGTGTGCGAGAGAAGGCGCAAGAAAGCTTATTTCGGCGCTGGCCAGTAGTGTGGACGCAGCGGTGGTATTGTTGGTTGATGAGCCGGCGGTAGCGGCAGCCGATTCATTAACTTCCGATACGGAATTGCTTTTAGATTCGCTTGATAAAATCAGACCCACGGCAGCGACGGGAAATGCCGCCCATGCGCTGGCGCGGGCTTTTGAACTTCTTCGTGCGAGCACTACAGGCGGTGGGGCGGTGCATGTGTTCAGCGATTTGCAACGGAGCGAGTGGGGGAGAGATTTGGAACAGGCCAAAACAGGGGGGGCACCAATAACGGTCTATTTTCACAAGGTCGAGTCCGAAACCCGGGGCGAAGCTAACGTAGCGATAGCGGCGGTCCAATTTCCCGAGGAAAAGGTTCTGCCTAAGCACCCTTATACAATCGGCTTAGTCCTGCAGAACAACTCGGATATTGTCGCTAATGTGCGAGTCAACTCTATTGACGACCAGGGCCGGAAAAATACGGAAAACGTAGTAGTAGAGCGGGGCAGGGCCAGGACAGTGGAGGTGGAGACGACGCCGGATGAGGCTGGGTATCACTGGGTTAAGGCGTGGGTCGAAGGCGATGGTTTCTCGGCGGACAATGAAGCGGGGATAGGGATATTTTACGAAGAAACGGCAACGGTTTTGTTCGGGGGTACGCCGGAAGAATTCGGGGTGCTGCCGGTGGCGCTGTCGCCTTCAGGGCAGGGACAATTTACCGGTATGGTCGTGAAGTTCAGCTTGCCGGAGCAGTTGAGCCAAACCGCCGCCACGGAAAAGCCAATTCTGATTGTTACGACGTGGACGGGGATGCAATCCGCCCCGGCGGACTCGGTATGGCTGCGGGAGTACATAGAAAAGGGCGGCAATCTTCTGGTTGTTCCATCGGTTAGGGCCGGCCGAAGGGCTTTATCCGGACAGCTTCCGGGCTGGCTCGGTGCGGGCATAAGGGCCCGCGAGGTGTACCCACAGGGCGTTGGCTTAGAGGTGTTGGCAGAAAAAAATACCTTCTGGAATCGAATCCGCGAAGCAACGGCAAATTCAAAACTGGAATCTGTCAGCGCATACGTGTTTCATCCGCTGGCACTGTCTGCCGAGTTTACACCGCTTCTGGGAGTAGATTTTCAAAAAGTAGTAATTGCGCACAGGAAGCTGAACAAAGGCAATATTTACGTTAGTGGTACCGCCTTTACTTCGCGCTGGAATGCGCTGCCATCTTCTGGATTGTTGGTGGTAATTGCGCAACGTATGGCGGTGGCGGGGTCGGCATCCGAAGATGAAAGAGCGTTGTCATTAGTGGCGGGTGAGAGTCCACGCGGTATCAGAGCGCAGGGCGGTGAGGTTGAGGTGCTTTCATTAGTGGGTGATTCGATGGACTGGAAAGGCAAAGAGAAGGATATACCGGCCTTTCCGAGGGCCGGTGTCTATCTGGTTACGGCAGGTGATAATAAATACTGTATATCGGTGCGTGCGTCAGAGAAAGAGGGATTGGAGAAATTTGTCGAAGGCTCGGAAGTTCCGGCTATGGGTCAAATAGCACATAAGATTTTGCCTTATGATGAGGCGGTGGACTTTGAGCAATACCATAAGGGCCAGGCAAGGTCAGTAGAGTTGTTTTTGTTTTTGCTTCTGTTAGCAACGCTGGCGTTATTGGCAGAGGGTTGGCTTGGCGCGCCCAGGTTGTCCAAGGCCAGAGAAGAAAAGACACCAGAAGCGGAAACAGCATCAGAAGTTTCCGAAAGTAATAAGGGGCGATTGTGGTCCCCAGTTAACAGACTCAGCCATCGGGTAAGGAACATTATTGGCAAATCTGCGGAGCGGAGGGTAGGCTAATGGGAATACTGCGATGGCAGGCACATCTTAACCCGGTCCTCGGGGCGGGACTGATTCTTGGGCTGGGAGTCTGGCTGATTATTCTGTATCGGCGGCAGCGAAGACAGTATTCAGCCAAAGAGGCTTTAGTGTTGGTGGTACCCAAGATACTAATAGTGCTGCTGTTGATTTTTGCGTATTTTGACCCGGTGTGGAACGTGATGCAAAGGCCCGACGAAAATAAAAAGGTTCTTGCACTTGTGGATATATCTTCTTCCATGGAGGTCGCGGATAAAGCCGAAGGCAGCCGAGGTAAACGTGCCTATACTATGCTTGAGAAACTTACGCAAAAACTGCGTTCTTCTTATATAGATTTTGATACGCTGGAATTCGACAGCCAGGTGCGCAAAAAGGAAAAGCAACTTGCGGAAGGCATCCGGGAGACCGATTTGGGCAAGTGTCTGGTTACAATTGCAGATAAGCCGGACCCAGCAGCGCTGGGTTTGAGCAAACCCGCCGTCGGCGGGTCCAAGTATATGAGCGTGCTGCTGCTTACGGACGGCGGCGACGAAGTGGTGCAAAACGTTAAGCTGCCTGAAGTGCCGGTTTACATTGCCGGCGTGGGCAGCGAGCCTGAGACCTGGAATGATATAGCGATAACCAGGATTGAGACGCCGGAAGTTGTTGAAGAGCAAAGCGATTTTGAAGTAACTGCTGATGTCGTAGCCCGCTGTGCTTCCTATGCTTTTGCCACAGGAGTAGAGCGGGTGAATGTGAGAGTGGAAGCCAAAGACGGGCAGGACTGGGAAACTCGAGATTCCAAACTGGTTGACCTAACAGGCCCCAGAGCACGGGTGAAGTTCATTGTGAAGAGTCCATCCGAAATGGGAATGAAAAAGTATCGCGTTCGAGTTGAAACAATTGATGGGGAGCTTTCTGAATTGAACAATACGCGGATTTTCTCAATAGAGGTACGTAAAAATACTCTGTCTGTACTTCTTTTTGCTCAGCAGTTAGGATGGGATTTCAGACGGATTTACAAGGAGCTGTCCGATGATACGTCGGTGGCACTGACGGCGCTGTTTCGCGTGAGCAGTGACCGATTTATTGTGCGGGGAAGTCGTCAGAAAGGTGATGAGAATCTTGAAGCGGGTTTTCCTTCAACTAAAGGACTGCTTGGTCTGTATAAATGCGTTATAGTGGGTTCGTTCCCTGCTTCACAGTGGCAACAAAAACAATTGCAGGCTCTGGTAGAATACGTGCGTGAAGGAGGAGCAGTGATATTTCTCGGAGGAGAGTATTCCTTCGGTCAGGGTGGGTATTCGAGGACAGTGATTGAGCCGCTGTTTCCATGGCGGATAAGTGCAGGCGAACCAAAACTTCAAACGGGCCGGTTTACGGTGAATGTGCCATTGTCAGCGGCAAATCACAGTATAGTTTCCGAGATGTCGAGACTTATTAGTCAGGCCCCCGCCAGCAACAAACGGGGGCAGGCTTCTGGAGCGGCTATTGAGAGTATAAATCTATCCGGGTCTTTGAGGAGCGGAGCAATTAACCTGCTGGATGCTTCGGTAGGTAACAGAACCGTGTCGGTAGTTGCACTTCAGCGTTTCGGAGAGGGACAGACAATGGGTGTGGCGACGAATACGCTGTGGAAATGGACTCAGGCATCCGATGTGCTTAAGCAGGCTTATAGTCATTTTTGGCGACAGTCGGTCAGGAACGTGTCGCAATGGGAGGAAGGGGAGCGTTTTGTTGGCGTCAAGTGGGACAAAAAAGGTTACAGACCCGGTGAACAAGCCAGCACTAAGATTCGCGTGGCCGGGCGCTATAATCCGGGACAGTTACACTTGAAAGCAACGTTAAAAACGGATGAAAAACCTCAGCCGATATCTGTCGAACCTGTGATGGGCAGAGAGAATACGTTCCGTGCGGAAATGGTCTTTTCCAAGAGGGCCGAATACCTGTTTGAAGTGCAGGCTTATGTAGGAGAAAAACTATTGGAGTCTTATGAAAAGACGTTAGTGGTCGGGCCGGGTCTGAATGAAGGTGCTAACCTGGAAGTTGACCATGCGTTTCTGGATGACCTGGCGATGCGAAGCGGCGGTGCATATTTTCGAGAAACCGACTTTGAAAATCTGGTTGAGACACTTAGAAGTAAGGTCATAGATTACGCTGTCAGTGTGGAGATTCCATTAGTTCAGGATAAGTACATATACATTCTGATATTTTTGGGTATTCTTATGTTGGAATGGACGATGCGGCGCAAAATGAATCTGTTTTAATGCAAAGGGTTGGATAATTGTGCAGAAAACAAAGCTGAAAAAAGAGCCGAAGGAAATGAAGCCAAAAGCGAAAGGATATAAACCAGATTTCAGATTTCAGATTTCAGATTTCAGATTTTCAAATTTTGGGTTTTGTGTTTTTTGCTTTTTAGTTTGGTTTGGTAGCGTGGCGTGTGGGGCTTCGACAGAGACGGTGTTTGGCGATGCCTTGCAAAAGAAGAGCCGGGCCAGAGTTGCAGCGGTCTATTTTTCCGATGGGAAGGTGCTGACGGGTAAGATTTCACTGACGCCGGGCCGAAGCTTCAAGCTGAACATAC
>CAYTND010000136.1:0-6237 GCA_964438965.1 uncultured Pirellulales bacterium | reverse complement strand
GTGTCATGGTTTTGGCGGGTTGTGCAGGCTCAGGCCGAATGTGTCTTCGGCGGCTTCTTTGAGGACCTCGGAGACGGTCGGATGCGGGAAGCTTATCTCGGTAATTTTCTCGGTGCTGCCTATCAGTGCTCTTGCTGGGCCTATCAGCTCTGTTACTATAGCGCCTACCATTGTAACTCCAATGATTTTGTTTGTTGAATTATCCCTTACGGCCCTTATTTCCCCGACGGTTTCATTGTGCGCAGCGCTTCGGCCGTTGGCTTTGAAGAACGACCTTCCAATGCTAATATCGAGGCCCTGGTTTTTGCAGGCCTCTTCGCTTTTGCCGACGGATGCAATTTCAGGGAACGTATAAACAGCCCGTGGGATAAGTGAGTAGTCGGCTATTTTTTCATTGCCTCCTGTGGCGTTGACCGCTGCAACCTCGGCCTCAGCGAAGGCGCCGTGGGCTAAAAAGGTTGTACCTACGGCATCGCCGATAGCATAAACGCCGGGGACATTGGTTTCTAATTTTTCATTAACTGCAACGGCAGGGCCGTTCATCTGTAAATTCAAAGCCTCGATTGTTTCCTCATCGACAACCGCTCTTCGTCCCACAGAGACGAGTACTTTTTCCGCCTCGATTGTTTGGCCATCCTCAAGTACGACTTGTGCCGGCGCGGCTGTTTTATCGACTGAAGTAACCTTTTGGCCGGTGTGCGAGTCAATGCCGAGTTTTTTGAATTCGCGTTCCATTAGTCGGCCGACCCATTGGTCCTCCATAGGAATCAATCGGGAAAGTGCTTCGACAATAGTTACCTTCGTTCCCATTGCAGCATAGATGCAGGCCATTTCACAGCCGATTACTCCGCCGCCTATGATTACCATCGAGTTTGGTATTTGCTGAAAGGTTAGGGCTTCTTTACTGCTGATAACGGTTTGTCCGTCAAATGGAACTGTCGGAATTTGGCTCGGCTGCGAACCGGTCGCTAAGATTATTTTGCCCGCCTGTATCTGCATTGGTGCGGTGTCTGTTTCGATTTTGATTTGATTCGGCGCTGTAACGACGGCCCTGCCCGGGAGTATTTTTGCTTTGTGGCTCTTGATTAGTCCTGTCAGGCCTTTTCGAAAGCCGCCTACTACAGCATCTTTTCTTGCCTGAATCTTCGGCCAGTTAGCAGTAGCTGAGCTAACGTCGATACCCATCATCGCTGCGTGCTTTATCAACAGCAGGGTGTGGGCCGAAGCAAGCAGTGTCTTCGACGGGATGCATCCGCAATTCAAACAGGTGCCGCCGATGAATTCTTTTTCGATGACTGCTACCGAAGCGCCTCTTTGTGCGCACCTGATAGCAGCGGCATAACCGCCCGGGCCGCTGCCGATTACTACAACATCAAAACTTTCCGCCATAATTTAAGCTCCTTATTATTTGCGAGATTTCTTTTGTTTCCGACTTCCCCATTCGTGCGCCCTGGCCGGGTCGTAATCCGGGTTCGGCGTGGGCATTTTGGCGCCGACCGATTTGCGCCAGGCGGCGAGCTTCTGCTGCAGTTCGGTTGTCTTTTTCGGCAGCTTCGCTGCGAGATTATGTTTTTCTGCAATGTCGCGTTTGAGGTTGTAGAGTTCGAGTCGGCCGTCCTCAAAGAACTCGATTAGCTTCCAGTGGCCTTGTCGAATTGCGCCGGCAGGTGTGGAGTGATGATAATGTGGATAGTGCCAGTAAACGCAATCGCGTTTGAGCTTGCCGCTCCGCCTGAGCAAAGGCAGGATGCTTTCGCCATCGAGCACGTGGGCCGGGTCGGCCTTGGCTCCGACAATCTCTAAAAAGGTCGGATAGAAATCGACGCTGGAGACAGGTGCACTGCAGGTGGTTCCGGGCTTGACTACGCCGGGCCAGCGAACAATCAGCGGCTCACGGATTCCACCTTCGTATAACGTGCCCTTTTCGCCGCGTAGGGGTTCGTTGGTCGTAACAATCTCTCTATTGCCTCTATAACCACCGTAGGCCTGATACAACCCGCCGTTGTCTGAGAAAAAGATTACAATGGTTCGCTCGGCAAGATTCAGCTCGTCAAGCTTCTTGATAATACGGCCGATACTGTTATCTAAGTGCTCGACCATAGCTGCATAGGTGGGGTTATTGACGCCGGTTGCCGGTTTGGGTTTGTTTTTGTATTTGTCGATTAGTTCCTGGGGTGCTTCCAGCCGGATGTGCACGGTGTGATGTGACAAATGGAGAAAGAACGGCTTGTCTGAGCTGGCCTGGATGAAGTCGATGGCGCTGTCGGTGAAACTGGTAACCTGTTTGTCGTTGCGGTTGCGGCCTCTTTGAACGACCGTATCGAAGCCCTGATGTTCCGGGGAATAGGGCTGTCCGCCGAGGTGCCACTTGCCGATGTGGGCTGTGGTGTAGCCCTGTTCTTTAAGCGCTTCGGGGATAGTAATCACTTCGAGCGGCAATTGCAGGCGATTCTGGGGGACCTTGAGTTTTTCCCAGGGTCGCTGATGGCCCGGAATAAAGTCAGTGATGCCTACTCGCGCCGGATACTGGCCGGCGAGAATACTGGCGCGGGTTGGAGAGCAGACGGGGCAGGCCGCGTATGCATCGGTAAAACTCATACCCTGTTTGGCTAACCGGTCAATATTGGGCGTCTCGTGAAACTTGCTGCCGTAGCAGGCCACGTCCGACCAACCCATATCGTCTATGAGAATGAAAACGAAATTGGGTTTTTTATATACTTGAGGAGCTGCTGTTAGCTGCTCGAAGCCATCAACACATCCCGGTATGGCCAGCGATGCTGCCCCGAATCCCATAGCTTTCAGAAAGACACGGCGATTCATAAAATTTCCCTTTCAAACATAGGTCAAGTCTCCTTGGTTAGTGGTTAATTGGTTATCAGGAAAGTGCCTAAAATGACAGCTTTACAGCTTTGCTGTCATTCTGAACGCAGCGCAGCGCAGTGAAGGATATCTTTTTCGTTGGCCAGATTCTTCGCTTCGCTCAGAATGACACTTACGTGTCACTTTAGTTCACTTATTCCACTCACTACTCACCCTTCACCTGAGCTTAAAGTATTCCGTAGCTATTTGGTTTACATAATCGCCGATAGCCAGCGATGCCGTCGCGGCCGGGGAGGGCGCATTTAAGACGTGGATAGAGTTTCTCTGTCTTTCTATTCTGAAATCATCAATCAGCTCGCCGTTCGGCCCAAGCGCCTGGGCCCGCACTCCCGCCTTGCCTGGCCTTATGTCGTCTGCGCCAAGCGAAGGAATAAGTCTTTGCAATTGCTGAAGGAATGATTTCCTGCAAAAGGCCCGTTTGTATTCGCCTAATCCGTATTTCCAGTGCTTCAAGAGCATTTTCCAAAGCCCGGGATAACTCAGAGCATCCCAGGTGTCTCTCAGGCTAAAATCGGTTTTGCCGTAACCTTCCCGTTTGAATGAGAAGACCGCATTTGGGCCGCATTCGACTTGGCCGTTAATCATCCGTGTAAAATGAACGCCTAAAAAGGGGAATTCCAGATTCGGCACGGGATATATCAAGCCATTGACTTTTTCAGAGGCCTCTTCCGTCAGCTCGTAATAATCGCCACGGAAGGGAATTATCCTCATCGCGGTCTCTATTACGTCCATTTTCGCTATCCTGTCAGATTGAAGTCCCGCACAGTTGATAATATAGTTCGCAGTAAAAACCTTTCGATTTGTTGCAACCTTCGTATAGAAATCGTGCTTGTCAAACCCTGTTACCTTATGCAGCGTCAGAATCTTATTGCCTTGCCCTTTTTTCTCTATTAGCTCAGCTAACTTGTTTGCAACCCGGGCGAAATCAATAACCCCGGTGCACGGCACGCGTATCCCTGCGATGCCGGAGCAGAACGGCTCAATTTGTTTGATTTCATCCGGCCCGATTTTTTCAATGCCTTCTATACCGTTCTCCCTGCCGTTGTGGAAAGTCTTTTCGAGCATGGGCAGCTCTTTTTCCTCTGTTGCAACGATTATTTTCCCACAAATCTTGTAAGGGATTCGATATTTTTTGGCGAAAGCAATAAGCTCTTTTCGTCCTCCGGCGCAGGTCTTTGCTTTATTTGAGCCGGGCTTATAGTACAGCCCCGAATGAATAACGCCGGAATTGTGGCCTGTCTGATGAGCTGCTAACCTGTTTTCTTTTTCTAATACGGCGATGCGAATATCCGGATGGCTCAACGTAATCTGGTAGGCCGACGCCAAACCGATAATCCCGCCACCTACTACGACAATATCAAAATCAGTATTTTCCTTCATCAGCACAAATCCTAAAGTCTCACGTCAAGTTTTCGGTCTTATACAATAACTGACACTCCCGAGTCCGTCAATCAAGAACCTCACTCCGGTTTAACTAATGAAACTTGTTAAATGCGGGATTAGACTTGTACAGAGCGGTGAGTAGTGAGTGGACTCACCAATAGTTAAAAAAATGAGAATGAATAATGAATATCGAACAATGAATTTTGAATTTCGAAGTTCACCATTGGTCATTCGATATTGGATATTCTTTTTTATAACTTCCGGCAGTACGTTTCTCCTGACCGGCATTTTCGGTCTGTTACATATCGGGCACGACTTCAGGATAAACCTGGCCGGTCGGACTTACCTTGAAGACGTAAATAAGCCCTTTTCTTAGCCTCGAATAAACGACGTTCCCATAAATGGCTTCAATGTCGTGTTGCTTTAGCTTCTCAGGGTCATTTGCCAGGTCCCAGATATTTGACCAGAACATTTGCCTCTGCTTTATTGGCAGTGCTTCAAGAAGGTCGCTGTATCTTTGTGGTTCAGTACCCGGCTGTTCTATTACAAAGCCCTCTTCCGGCGTCATCTTCTCGCCATAGACTCTTCTCCAGAGATACAATGCCCTTGTCTTGCCGTCCATAACCATTTTATTGCCGAACTTCACAATCAACGCGTCAAAGTGGATGATGTTACCGGCGATTGTGTATTCTTTTTCCAGAATCTTTTTCAGTTTATCGTCTCTGGCAGTCTCAACAAATTTTATCGTGGTAAGAAGCTGCCCGTTTGTGGTCTCCTGGTTAATTATTTTTGCATAGCCTATTTGTTCCTCGCGTGTAAGATTGGTTATCGCCTGCTTGAGATGTTTGTTCTCAGCCAAAAGCTCGTGTATTGTTTTCGCACTGTAATAAAGCCCCCGTCCCAGATACGCAAAAGGCACAAGGCATATTCCAACTACAATATAAACAAGGAGCCTTACTTTTTTGCGTTTCTCTGCCATTTATACCTTACTTTCAGAGCTACTAACTCGTGCAGGAAGAAATACGGTCTCTAAACTTATCATCGGCTCTGTTGCTTTAATCTCTACACTTCTGATTCATCAAACAGACCAAAAATACAAAGAACTGAAGACGCAAGAGCATTATTTAATTCAAAGTTAAGAGTTCGTCGCTCCGGGATTATCAATAAGGCTACGAATTAAATATATGAATTCACGAGACTGTTGAAGGCATGTTGAAACGTTCGATGCCTCAAAAGTAGCTGTAGGGATATAATCTCCCTCCTGTCTGTCATCAAACAGTTTTTGATAAAACTTATTCCATTTGACATCAACCCGGCCGGGTTTGATATAAGTTCGGATAAACTCGGATTTTACCGCTGAATGCCTGGTAAACTGTTTACCGTCTTGCAGTAAAAGCGCCGTGACCGCATAGAAACAGGCATAATACAAACGGTTCACCGCAAAGTTTGCATGACCTGCGTTTAGTTCAAGCTCCGCTGAGGCTAATGACTCCTCAGCTTTTTTCAGCCAAAGCCCTATCAGCGTTTTCTGAGCTTCACTCTCATTCATATTTCACATCCGTCTCTTTCAACTTCGCTATGAATCAACGTATGGCGAGTTAGTCCATTTGCCCACTCCTGTTCGGATATAACAACTGATGTCAACAAAACATCATTGCGAAGATTAATGTCAGCTAATTGGTATGAGATGTCCTGCCGCAATTTGCTGGTAACTGGACAGTGAGTCAGTACAAGAAGGTCTATATCCGAATCCGGTTCGCCTGAACCGCGAGCTTTTGAGCCGAACAATATCACTCGCGTTACAGGCAGATTCGACTTGAGAGCTTTTGCTGCTTCAAGTATCGAATATCGCTCTTTCTGTACCAGTTTTACACTGTCAACTGTTTTCATTAGCCGTCTTTCGCAACAGATGAAAAAACACATTCTCCCCCATTGCTGCTGAAAAGTCAACCATTCGGCCAATCTTTTTATCTT
>CAYTND010000135.1:0-6327 GCA_964438965.1 uncultured Pirellulales bacterium | reverse complement strand
GTATCAACGAACAGATTCCTTTCTACTGCCTAGCCCGCGGCACCGACGCCGAAACCACCGAAACATTCTACGGACTTATCTTTGACGGTCGAACCCAAAAGGCATATTTGAGTTTTCCTATGACCGCAGTTAACGATATGGAAGATGTTAAGAATGAAATCGACGAATTCCGACAATTGATGAAGCAATCATTTATCTGCTTTGACCCCGGCGATTTGGAAGAATCATATCTGCCGCAAAAGGCCCAGCAAGCAAGCCAAAAAGGATTGGACTATGTCGAGGTAACAGCATTGGGTCAGAAAGTCCGGCTGGATTTGCACGAGGTCCAGCAAATCGAACGTGATATTAACAGCCAGATATATGCCCGTGATTTTATGCTCATTGACCAGTCGGAAATGATAATCAGCTTTATTCCTACGTTAGACGATGGACGAGCCGCGATATCCAGCGGGGTTGAAAGAGAGCTCCAGCACGCTCACGAGGCAGCCAAAGAAGTTTACGTCATCTGGACGGCAAAGCAAAGCCCCTCGGTATTTGTCACACAGACTGCTACAGAAGTCTTTACAGATTTAAATTGTGCTATAGAATTCTTCAGAAATAAGAGCTATATAGAAAAGAAGGTATAATATCCACTATGTATTTAACCCCTTCAGAGATACGGCAATTAGAATTACTCAGGGAAAATAGCCCTTCGGATAGATTCTTACTAATGGTTCAATTGGTTGATGGCCAAATTAAGGCCCTCAAAGCAGGGATCAGATATAAACATCCTGATATCGATGACGAGGAGCTGGAACAATGTCTGAAGTCAACAATGAAAAAAAAATATTCATTGAAACTTTAGAGTGGATTTACGGGAAGATGTTAGGCATAGAGAAGGAATTAAATAAATTATTTTAGAACACGGCCTCATTTGAAGCCCTGTTTAAATCCGTCTATAAACGAAGTGCTCCGGTTATTTTTAAGTTATCTGGAACATTAGGCAAAAGAATTAGAGATTAAAGCGTTATGGAAACGAATAACCGACGAAGCGGAAACAGTATAGTTAATGCCCCCCGGATTTATCCAGGATAAACAAATGCACGATACCGAACAGCAAATATCGGATAAGCAACTGGCCGGCTGTATCGACCATACACTGCTCGATGCTACGGCGACAAAAGAGCAAATCGAACAGTTGTGCCGGGAGGCGAAGACCTACGGGTTCCATACGGTGTGCGTAAACGGCCGATGGGTATCTATGGCTGCTGAACTGTTAGCCGGCTCGAAAGTTGCTGTCGGCGGTGTAGTTAGTCTGCCGCTCGGTGCCGACTCGACCAAAATCAAAGTTGCCCAGACCAAAGAAGCCATCTTCGCCGGAGCCGATGAGATTGATATGGTCGCTGATTTAGCGGCGATAATCGCCGGTAACTCAAAATATCTGCAAAGCCAAATACAGGCGGTGCTGAAAGTATGCCGGTCGATGAGGCCTGTGGTTGTGCTCAAGATGATAATCGAATCGGCTGCCCTTAACCACGACCAAAAGATATTCGCCTGCCAGGCAGCGGACAGGTGCGGTGTCGATTTTATAAAGACCAGCACGGGGATGAATCCTGCCGGCGGAGCAACCATCGAGGATATAAAACTGATAAAAGAAACAGCTCCGACCTGTAAGATAAAGGCAGCCGGCGGGATAAGAACAGCAAAACAGGCCCTTGAAATGTTAGCCGCAGGAGCTGAAAGGATAGGCACTTCTTCGAGCGTAAAGATTATAAACGAGTTCAAAGAAGCAGGAACGACATAAAGAAATAGTACGATGTCACTCCTGCGAAAGCAGGAGTCCAGAAAAATAACAACAAGATGGATTCCCGCTTGCGCGGGAATGACATTGGGCAGAACAGCCACAATGACGACAGTAACAGTTTCCAAAACGGATAAGCGGATTCTTTGCAGACTGCATTATAAAAAAATTTGTGCATTTATAGATTTGCCGGCTTTAAGCGAAATGTTTGCCGGTCTAAAATCGCCGTCAATCCTCGGCGGCAATCCGGCCAAGGCGGATGCGGACAGATTCAGCTACTGGGCCGCCGAGCCGAAAGAGATATTTGAATTTAGAGCAGGGCAAAAAGACCCATTCGGAAAACTACAAAAAAATCTGGATAAATATAAGTTAGTGGATTCCCGCTTTCGCGGGAATGACAAGGGAGGGGACGATGATCTGCCGAAAGGAATCTTCTGCGGTGGATGGATTGGATATTTTAGCTACGAACTCGGCAGATATATTGAAAAGCTCCCGGAAACGACAACAGATGACCTTCAAATGCCGCTGATTCGGCTGTGCTTCTACGACCGTCTTATCGCCTACGACCATATCGAAGGAACTTTTTGGTTAATTGCTCTGCAGTTGTCGAAGGATTCCGAGAAGATAGAAGATAAACTCACCACCCTGGAACAGTTGCTGATTGAATCCCCAAAAATCCGCGTGCCGCAACCTCGCCCTGCCGACCTTGACAATATAGATTTTTCGCAAATTTGCTGCAATATGGATAAAGACCACTACATGCGAACGTTCGAGAAAATAAAACGCTATATCTACGACGGCGAAGTTTACCAGATTAACTTCTCACAGCGATTTGAATGTGATTACGATGCCAGGCCGATAAAGCTCTATCACTGGCAAAACCATTACAACCCAAGCGGCTACGCTGTTTACATCGACGGCGGAAGTTTTCATATCGTCAGCGCATCGCCTGAGATGTTTATAACAATTGATGACGGCCTCATCCAAACCAAGCCGATAAAAGGTACCCGACGGCGAATAGACGATGCAGGCCGGGGTAAACAAATCAACGTGAAAAATTTCAATGAATTGCTTCACAGCAAAAAAGAGCAGGCCGAGTTGAATATGATAATCGACCTGGAGCGTAACGATGTGGCTAAAATCTGCAAACCGGGGACAAGAAACGTAATTCAGACCAGGACAATTGAAAGCTATCCGACGGTTTTTCACGCTGTGGCGACTGTGGCCGGGCAGCTTCGGGACGGAATTACATTCTGCGATATTTTAAGGGCGATGTTCCCCGGCGGCTCCATTACCGGCGCTCCGAGAATCCGCTCGATGGAAATTATCGACGAAACTGAGCCGACGAGCCGAGGCGTTTATACCGGCAGCATCGGCTTTATCGGTATAGACGGCAGTGCGTGCTTGAATATCGCCATACGAACGATTATTATCAAAAACCAAAAGGCCTTTGCCCAGACCGGCGGCGGAATAGTTGCAGATTCCAATCCCCAAGCCGAATGGGACGAAACTATCACAAAGGCAAGGGCACTATTGGCAGGAATAAAAGCAACGCAAAAAAGCAAACAACGGATAGTGGATATAAAAAAGATAAATAAGAAATCCAAAATTCGAAACACGAAACAAATGACCAAAATCCAAAATTCGAAACCCTAAGTTTTAAACATTTGAATTTCGAACTTTGAGATTGTTTCGGATTTCGAAATTCGATATTCGGATTTATACGAAGATGTCGGAAAAGGTTTTTCTAAATGATAAACTAATTGATATCGACAAGGCCTGCATATCCGTTACCGACAGCGGTTTTTTGTATGGAGCAGGGCTTTTCGAGACAATGCGAAGTTACGACGGCGTGGTCTTCGCGCTGAAAGACCATCTGGACAGATTGTTTTTTAGCGCCCGTGCCCTGTCGATAAATCGCACATACGACAGAAAATATATCACTGATGCTATCTATAAAGTACTGCGAGCGAACAACCTGACCGAAGCTCGATTGCGCCTGACACTTACCAACGGCCCGATGTCCCAACCGGATGAGCAGCGCAAACCTACACTTCTCATCACCGCCACAAAGCTCCAGCCTTATCCGTCCGAGTATTATAAAAAAGGTGTTCTGGTGGTTCTGTGCCCATTCAAACAAAATCCGAACGAGCCAACTTGTGGACACAAAACGACAAGCTATTTCTCGCGTATGATTGCGCTAAATCGTGCACATCAAAAAAGGGCCGCCGAAGCGTTATGGTTCACGATGGATAATCGCTTAGCCGAAGGGGCCATAAGCAATGTGTTTCTTGTCAAAGATTCCGTCCTTTACACGGCGCCGATTGAAACGCCGGTCCTTGCCGGCGTAGCGAGAAAGACCGTCCGCCAAATCGCCTTAAAAAACTCTATCAAATTAGTTGAAAAAGAACTATACATAGACGACGTCTTAGCTGCCGATGAGATTTTCCTGACAAATGTTATTATGCAGATTATGCCGGTAATCGCGGTAGAAAAGCACACGGTAGGTGACGGCAAGGTCGGTACGATGACTAAAAAACTACAAAAGAAGTTCGAGGAGTTTATCAAAAATGAATGTAGAATGTCGTACAAGGAATAAGTGTGAACAAAGCAAATGAAGATAAAAGATATTGCAGAGCGAATTGAAAAAATAGTCCCGCTAAAATTAGCACAGGACTGGGACAACGTCGGTCTGCTCATCGGCGATGCGCAGAAAAACGTAAAAAAAATTCTGCTGACCATCGATGTAACCGGCGATGTTGTTGCTGAGGCCAGAAGACTAAAAACAGACCTGATTGTAAGTTATCATCCGGTAATCTGGGAGGGCTTGAAAAAAATTACTTCAGAACCTCCGAGCAGCACCGTACACGAATTGATCCGTCGTGACATCGCAGTTTTTTCGATACATACCGCACTGGATGCTGTCAAAGGCGGAGTCAACGACGGCCTTGCCGAGATTATTGGCATTGAAGATGGAAAGCCGATTGGGGATTACGTTGATAATCCAGCGGGAGATAATTATAAACTCGTTGTCTTTGTCCCTGTTGAATCATTGGCCAATGTTTCAAATGCGGTCTTCGACGCCGGCGCAGGGGCAATAGGCAATTACAGCCACTGCGGCTTCAGCGCCGAAGGAACAGGGACCTTTTTGCCTCTGGAAGGCTCAAAGCCGGCTATCGGGAAAAAAGGGAAACTGGAAAATGTCCCGGAGATAAGATTCGAGACGATTGTGCCGGCGGAAAAACTCGATGCGGTTGTCACGGCAATGAAAAATGCGCATCCTTACGAGATGCCGGCCTTTGATATTGTCAAACTCTACAACAGCCAGAATAAATTCGGCCTTGGCAGAATCGGTAAATTAGCCAAGCCATTACGAATAGAACAGATTATTAACAGAATAAAGAAATACACCGGCGCCAAAGCCGTCGGTCTGATTGGAAACGACAAAAGGCTGGTAAAAACGGCAGCTGTTTGCGCCGGCTCATGCGGTAAGATTATCAATTTGGTTATCGCTGCAAAGGCCGACCTGTACCTTACCGGCGAATTGAAACACCATCAGGCATTAGCCGCACAGGAAGCAGGCCTGACCTGTATCTGCCTGAGCCATACCGTCTCGGAACGGTTCATATTGAAAAAATTCGCCAAACAGTTGCAAAAACAGCTAAATTCAGTAACAATAAGAGTAAGCAAAAAGGATGCAGACCCATTTAAGTGGAAAAACCTATGACGGAAGAACAGAAGACAGAGGACGGAAAACAGAATTCCGAATATCGAATATCGAATGTTGAATGTCGAATGTTGGACGAAGAACAAACTCAATATTCACAAGATGACCTGGATTCCCGCTTTCGCGGGAATGACAAAGAAAGTCGCGAGAATGACAAGAATAGTGACGGGAATAACGAAAATACACCGACGGTCGAGACGGTTGTGGAGGCGGTTTTATTCGCCAGCGATGAGCCGCTCTCGGAAGCCCGTCTGGCCAATATCGTTGAGACGACCGTAAAGCAGGCCCGTCAATGTATCAAAGACCTGAACGATAAATATCAAGCCAACAATAATGCCTTTAGGATAGAGCAAATCGCCGGCGGTTATCAAATGCTCACTTTGAGTCCTTATAACTATTGGCTGAAAAAATTACTTCGTGCCCGCAGCGAGAGCAAACTAAGCCCCGCCGCCGTGGAGACCCTTGCCATAATTGCATACAAGCAGCCGGTCATGCGGGCTGATATCGAGGTCGTCAGGGGTGTCGCCACCGGTGAGGTAATTCGAACTCTTTGCTATAAAGGCCTGGTTAAAATAGTAGGCCGAGCCGAGGTTTTAGGCAGGCCGATGCTGTACGGCACAACAAAGAAATTCCTGGAAGTCTTCGGCCTGAACACACTCAAAGACCTGCCGAAAATCGAAGAGTTAAAGAAACCACTTGCCTGAGCAAAGCCCCTAACCCTGCGTAGCCGGAACCAAAGAGAGTTGGATAAAAGGCTGACGCCTGAACGAAACCACCTTCTGCTCATAAGCATCCATCTTATTCGCGCGACCGCAATCTC
>CAYTND010000134.1:0-6377 GCA_964438965.1 uncultured Pirellulales bacterium | reverse complement strand
GATTTTGCTTATGTTCATCGGCGGTTCGCCCGGCTCTACGGCCGGCGGAATAAAGACTGTAACATTAGCAGTGGTAATAATGACCGCTGTCGCGGCGCTGCGAAAGCGGCAGGAAGTCGAAATGTTCAAGCGGTCGGTTCGGATAGTCGTCGTCGGCAGAGCAATAACTGTAACACTGCTCTTTGTGGCGGTTTTGTTTGTTGCTACGTTAGCACTGAGTATTACAGAGAATTCAAACGGCTCTACTATGTCAGATATTATGTTCGAGGCAGGTTCTGCTCTGGGAACGGTGGGCCTGACGACCGGCATAACACCATCTTTGACAACAGCCGGCAAATTGATTATTATTGCAACGATGCTTATCGGCAGACTTGGGCCTTTGACATTGCTGGCGGCACTGACGTTTAACTTAAAACCGGTTCGATATAATTATCCGGATGAGGCGATAATTGTCGGATAAAGTAGAATAAGTGAACTAAAGTTTGGAGTGCCTAAAGTTATAAAAAAGAATATCCAATATCGAATGACCAATGGAGAACTTCGACCCGCCAACGGCGGGTATCGATTGGAACCCAGCGTCGCTGGGTCAAAATTCCTTGTTCGATATTCATTATTCATTCTCATTCTTTTTAACTTTAGGCACTTTAGTTCACTTTAGACACTTTGAATAGGAGCTAATGCTATGAAGCGGTTTGCTGTGATAGGATTGGGACGGTTCGGCAAGAAATTGGCTATCGCCCTTGCGATGAGCGGAGCGGAGGTTATCGCAATTGACAAAAACAGAGATGAGATAGAGCTGATTCGAGACCAGGTAAGCCACGCCGTCAGGCTCGACAGCACCGATGAAGAGGCGCTTAAAGCACAGGGCGTTGATAAGGTTGACGTCGCTATCATCGGTATAGGACAAGGCACAGGACGCGGTTTTGAGGCTGCGGTTCTGACGGTCGTGAACCTGCGGCAAATGGGCCTCAAGCAAATATACGCAAGAGCAGAAGATTTGATTGCAGGTGAGGTCTTTTCCAAAGTAGGCGCAACAGAGGTTATCTATCCTGAAACCGAATCGGCTCAACGATGGGCGTATAAACTTATCGCACCACAAATCGGAGAAAAAATAGACTTCACGCCCGGCTACAGCTTAGCTCGGATAAAGGCGCCGGCCAGCTTCGATGGCAAGACGGTTATGGATTTACAACTGCGACAGAAATATAACGTGAACCTGGTTTTGATTAAGCGGGGTGAGCACGGCAAGAGCAAAAAGAGCGAGAAGAGCAAAATTATAAACGTTCCTATGCCCAATACCGTCATCTATCAGGACGACATTCTAATGGTGGCCGGCTCCGACGCAGACCTGGCAAAACTGCCGCAGGAATAAAGCTGATGAAGGTGAACGATACGCAACTTGAATATAACCAGCAGGTTTGATAGAATTCGACCAGAGGCGTGTGTTTATGAAAGAACTTTCCACAGAGCTACTCGATGAAATTACTAAGCGATTAGCCGAGTCAATACACCCGGAGAGGATTTATCTTTTTGGCTCACACGCTGCGGGCATCCCTGACGACGACAGCGATGTCGATTTACTGGCTGTGGTACGCGACACAGATAAATCGACGCGGGAAATCACCATTGAAGGAAGGAAAAGTCTCTGGGGCCTTCAAATCCCACTGGATTTGATTGTCTGCACCGAAAAACAGTTCAATAGGTATGGCCAGGTGAAGAACACCATAATGAATGAAGCTCTTTGTGATGGCAGGATTGTCTATGGATCCTAAGCTCGAGATGACCCGGCAGTGGATTATGCGCGCCGATGACGACCTGCGATTGGCGGAGCTCATTATGAGTGATTCGGAACCTGTGTACTGGGCGGCGGCCTTTCACGCACAACAATGTGCAGAGAAGGCTCTCAAGGGGCTGTTGACTTTCCATGACGTAAGGGCAGGAAAGACGCATGACATCGGCAATCTGCTTAAGCTCAGCGTGTCTGTGCTTGGCGACCTTGAACAATTCAAGGACCGAGCGGGCGTATTGACGACCTACGCGGTCGATTCACGTTATCCTGTGCCTCACGGAGACATCAGCAAAGAGGAGGCAGCCAAAGCAATCGGAACCGCCCGAAGTATCTATGAATTCATATTAAACGCATTGCCGCACCTTTCTAAACCGCCACAGGAATAAAACAGCATACGTTGTCAGGTTTTTCGGTGTTTTCTTAACATATCGAGGAGGTTTTGCATATCTTCGGGTAAGGGGGCTTCGAATTTCACCATTTCCTCGGTTGCCGGATGTTTGAATTCGAGCGTGTGGGCGTGAAGGGCTACTCGGCTTATGACCGGCTGCTGCACGGCGGGTTCGGCGTCGGCTAACTGCCAGGGATAAACCAATCTGCCGCCATACATATCATCGGCGACGATTGGGTGCTTTATGTATGACAGGTGGACCCGTATCTGGTGGGTTCGGCCGGTCTTGGGCGTGAGCTTCAGTAGAGAAAAGCCGCGCCAATGTTCGAGGACCTCGTAAAAAGTAATTGCTTCTTTGCCTTCCTGAGGCCTGATTGCATATTTTTCTCTCATTCTTGGGTGGATACCCAACGGCACTTTTATGCGGTCGGCTGTCAGCTCAGGCGTGCCGTGGACGATGGCCAGATAGTTCTTGTTGACCTGACGGCGTTCGAATTGCTTGGCAATTCTCCACTGGGTGGTATCGTCTTTTGCAACAACCATAACGCCGGTAGTGTTTTTGTCGAGCCGATGTACGATGCCGGGACGAAATTCACCAAGGCCGCTCGATAGCTTATCCGAATAAAATACAAGGGCGTTTACCAAAGTGCCGTGTGTATTGCCGCGGGCAGGGTGCACAAGCATGCCGGGCTGTTTATTCAGAATGATTAAGCAGGAGTCTTCATAAATGATATTCAGTGGGATATCCTCGGGCAGAATCTCCTTGCTGGGTGGTTCGGGCAGTGTCAAATCGATTTTGTCGCCCGGACTCAGTTTGAAGCTTGGTTTGGCGATTTTGCCGTTCACCTTGACGGAACCCGCCCTGATTGCCTCCTGGATGAAACGTCGGCTTAGGTTACTGAAACGGCCGTGGAGATACTTATCGAGTCTGCGCTCTTTAATGGCGTTGCCGACATGCAGAGTCAACGGCCCATTTTCGGTATCCGGCCTCTGAGATAATTCACTTTGTGAACTATTTGACGGACACATTTGGTTCGGGGACCTTAATGTTGGTTTCAGGCAGGACTTTCGGCGTCTGGGATGACTGATTTACATTGACTGGCAGGTTAGCCTCAGCAGGCAGATTGGTATCAACCGGTTTTATCTGAATTTTCGGCTTTGTAGCAACCCCTATCGTTTGGTTTGGCAAAAGCGAAGAAGTAGAAGGTAGATTGGCGTCAACCGGTCTTATTTGGATTGTCGGCTTTGTAGCAACCGGAGGTGCAGGTTTGAAAATTACTTTTTGCTTATAATCAGCCATTGTCTCAAGGCGGTGCTTTGCCGCAGCGTTAGCTACGGTACCTTCGAAATCAGGATTTGCGGTAATAATCTGATATATCTGCTGTGCCTTTTCAAAGTTACCAAGTTCTTCCTCGCAGAGTCCCAGGCCGAATTCAGCCGCAGCCGTTAAAGACGGATTAGATGTCCCCTTCAGGTGAGTTTGGATTGCTTCGGTGTAAGCAGCCTTTGCCTGATTTATCTGCGCTGTTAAATCCTGCTTGCTCACAGTCCCTGGCCGGTAATGCAGCTCCGTCCGCAGTGCTTCGGCCTGTTTAATAAGTGCCAAAGCAGCCATCCGGTCGTTATTTGTGTTTTGGGCGAAGTTCCCAAGACTATTGGCGGGCTGAAGGAGTATAAACGAAAGGTCTTTTCCCTGGGCCTGGGCATTAAGGACTTGCGCTTTGCTGGCCGATAGCTGGTTAAGCAGGTTAGCAAATTCGAGCTGTTCCTGGGCTGCTGCGCTTTTGCGGTAGCTGTACCGGACGTAAATGGCTGCGGCCGCAACAATCACTGCTGAAATGACGATAATAGTTGTGAGATTTTCCTTCGTCCATTGCGGCAAGTTGCCCAGCCATTCGGCCAATTCATTGGTTTTTAGCTCGTGCCGGTGCTCAGATTTCATTTCATTCCTCGTTATCAGAGTTCAATTTAGAGTTATGCAAAATTCAATTGTGAACACATGTCGAAATTATAACAAAATCTCTTTTATCTTGCAACAGGCTTGTTTGTCGGTTAAATTTTAGCTGATAGTTAGTCGAAAGGGTGTAGATGTTCGAAATAAAAACAGAAAACAGAGGACAGAAGGCAGAAGACAGAAGGCTTTTATTTTTTACTTTATATTTTTCGGTAATCTTTTCAACAGCAGTTTTGCAAAGCGAAACCAAAGCAGCACAGGCAAACGTATTAGAAGGTATCTGGGACCCGGCGAAATATATCAGCCTTGATGAAATTAAGCCGGGGATGGAGGCTTATTGTCTGACGGAGTATGGGGTTGCCGGGATAGAGAAGTTCGGTCTGGAAGTTGTGGATGTGGTGCGCGATTTTGACCCTGGTTTGGATGTGATTTTGGTCAGGGGTACCGATGAGCGCTTTATCCACACAGGTCCTGTAGCTGGGTGCAGCGGCTCGCCGGTCTATATCGACGGCAGATTAGCCGGGGCGCTGGCTTACGCGTGGACTTTCGCTAAGGACCCGCTCTACGGGGTAACGCCAATCGCCGAAATGCTCAAGGTAGGCCTCGGACCGCAAGTTAGCCGTGCCGAGCAAAGTGCCGGGCAAAGGTGGTCTATCTTCGATTTTTCCAGGCCGATTAATTTCGCCGAGATTGACAAACAATTTAGAAATGAGCTTGTCAAAAGGAGCCGTAATCTTAGCGGCGTTAATCCTTTGCCGTGTCCTCTGATTACCTCTGGTTTGCCGAGAGGAGTTCGTGAACAACTGGATGAGCTGGTTAAGCCTTTCGGAATGATGGTTGTCGCAGGCGGCGGTAGTGGAAGTAATCCTGCCGTCTCTGCTGAAAAGGCGCAATTAGTCCCTGGAGCCTGTCTTATGGTACCGTTGGTAAGCGGTGATATAACAATGAGTACGTTTGGGACGGTAACCGAAGTTGTGGACAATAAGGTTTATGGTTTCGGGCACAGCTATCTCGGTTACGGCCCTGTAGATTTGCCGATGGCCACAGGGAAAGTGCACACGGTAGTATCAAACGTATATCGTTCTTTTAAGTTGGCCAGTATGGTAGAAATAGTTGGCGCCTTGACGACAGATGAGTCGATGGCGGTCTTCGGACGGATCGGCGCAAAGGCCAAAACGATACCACTGACGATACGAATAGACCGTTACAACGACACCGAGAAACGTGTTTACAACTGCCGAGTTGCTAATAATCGGCTGCTTACGCCGATGTTGCTTCAGTCTGCTGTATCCGGGGCGGCTTTTCAGCTCGGCAATTTTCCACCGGACCATATGATCGAATACAAAGTAGCTATTGGTTTAGAGGATGCCGAATCAATTAGCTTTGAAAACGTCTCCACCGATCGTGGTCTGATTGAGTTGATAATGGAAAGTGTCGGCTCGGTTGCGCTGCTAATGAATAATCCGTATGAAGAAGTTGGTATAAAATCAATCGATTATGATATTCGCATCGTGCCGAGGAGCATTATTTCACATATATGGTCGTTGGATTTGTCCGATTCAAAGGTCAAGGCCGGTGAGAATATCGAGATTGGAGTCATTGTGGAATCTGTTCTGGCGGGAAAGAAAAAATACCAGTGTACCTTAGAAATACCCGAAGATTTGGTGCCCGGAAGATATGACCTGACGGTGTGCGGCTCGCCGAATTACGAGCGGTTTCTTCTGAAAGCTGTCCCTTATAAATTTATTGCGCAAAGTGTGCCGGGTTTGATTGAGGCGCTTAATTACTCTTTGGAGGTTGGTAGAGATAAGTTGTATTTTATTTTATCCCTGCCGTCCGGTGGTGTTACCCTCGAGCAGGCTGAGCTGCCCGACCTGCCGGGAACAAAGGTTTTGGTCCTGCAGAACGCAAAAAGGACGCTGAAAATCCAGCCATATCAACATTGGATTGAGCGAAGTTTAGAAACCGGCACAGTGGTTATCGACAAAAAGGTTATTAAAATAACGGTAGAGAAAAAGAATTAGTTGATTAGCCCCCACTCCCTTGGTGGGGGTCCGTGTTAGTCAGTGTTAAAGTTTGAGGTGTTGTTATGAGAGATAAGTTCCACGTTAATTGCAGATTAACCTTTACGGCTTTTCTCTGTATGGTTCTGAGTTCAGCTTGTTTGGCGGTCAGCAGTAAGATTACACGTCATACCAGCAGTTCGGATTTATTGAAAGGTCGGGCCGAAGGGCTTGTGATTAGCT
>CAYTND010000133.1:0-6388 GCA_964438965.1 uncultured Pirellulales bacterium | reverse complement strand
ACAAATCGACCTTTTTATGCAAAACAAACCCAATCTTGTCCGCCGTAGGCGGATTCCAAATGAACGTAAGTTCTGTTATAACAACGGATTATGAAAATAAATACAATTGGACACTTGGTGAAAACAAACCCAATTCAAACCCAATCAAACCCAATTTCCGTAGAGCAAGAATTAATGTAAACTCACTTATAACAAAGGATTACAGAAAAAAAGATGATTTCGCAGTCCGAAAAAACAAACCCAATTCAAACCCAATTTCCGTAAAGGCTAAAATGAACGTAAACTTATATGTTATAGAGGATTATGAAAATGAAACCACCTTCAGGCCCCAGAAAAACAAACCCAATCAAACCCAATCTGTATTCTTGCCATCGTGCCCCGGCTGGCTGGATTTTACCGAATCTCCGGCCCGTAGAACAGGGCGAAGTTGGAAATAGTCGGGCAAACGCGGGAGTCCAATATCCTGATTCGCACCTTTCGGGCGGTAGTATCGTCAAAGCGCAGCAGACGTTTGTAACCAATAGTGGTACCTCGCGCAAATTCTTTCCAGGTTTTTCCATGCTGGGCTTCGAGCACAAACTCTTCGACCCTTTGACCTGTCCTGATATATTCGGCTATCTCTGCAACATTAAACGTACATTTTTTGCCGAGGTCAAATTCGAGCGTAGCGGTGGTTACGCCGTCGTCGGTGCTCCAGTAAGTATCTTTATCGCCGTCAACCACTTTGTCCGCTGCGTGGGCAAGATTGTTGCCCCGGATATGAGAAGCTTTTGCAGCAGCACGCAGAGCAAGATTATGTTTGAAAGTTGCATCAAGCACTTTGCCCAGTTCGCGCAGCCGTTGAACGTCATTCTCGTGGATGAGACCGCGGCGGTCCGGCGGAAGGTTCAGCAGCAAGACGGTGTTACGACCCACGGAGATGTAATAGATATCGAGCAGCTTCTCGAGCGATTTGACCTTATCGTCCTGGCTTGCGTGGTAAAACCAACCCGGCCGTATCGACACATCTGTTTCAGCCGGATACCAGATAAGATTTTCGCCGTCGCCTAATGCTTTGAGACTGCCTAAATCTTTTTGTTGTGGGTTTATAAAACCGAAAGGCCTGTCGTTCCTGTTCATAACGCTCCACTCGCTTTGACGAGCATAGCCTCTCTCATTGCCGACCCAGCGAATATCGAGGCCATTAAAGATGACCGCATCGGGTTGCAATTTCCGTACAATGGCGTAGTAGCCGGGCCAATCATAGACCATATCTTTGGCGTCTTTTCCCTTGGCCCCGTCAAACCAAACCTCGGCAACCTCGCCATAATTCGTCAGCAGCTCCCGCAACTGGTTCTTGTAGAACTTGTTGTACTTAACTGTATTGCCGTAAGTTGGTTCGTGACGGTCCCAGGGTGACAGATAGAGACCCAACTTCAGCCCTGCCTGCCGGCAGGCGTCAGCTAATTCGCGCACCACGTCGCCCCTGCCGTTCTTCCATGGACTGTTTTTTACCGAGTGTTCGGTGTATTTGCTCGGCCAAAGGCAAAAGCCGTCATGGTGCTTTGCCGTCAGGATTATCATTTTCATACCGGCGTCTTTACAGACTTTTACCCACTGCCGTGTATCGAGCTGAGTGGGGTTGAAGATGGCAGGGTCTTCTGTGCCGTCACCCCATTCTTTGTCCGTGAATGTGTTGATGGTGAAATGGATGAAAGCAATGAACTCCAGCTCCTGCCAGGCAAGCTGCCGCGCCGAAGGCCTGACATTAGCAGCTTTACGAATGATGTCTTCCTGTGTAATCGCCTCAGGTGCATCTACCATATCATATACACGGACGTAATCCACCGCAAAGTAATCGGGAAGCTTTGCTTTTCTTATGTCCCCCCCGCCCCACTTGCCAATCTCCTCAGTGAATTCTATAAACGCCGGTGCCTGCGAAAAACTTTCTTCGCTGACGCGCCACGATTCCCTGCCATCGACATAAAAAACAAATTCATTCGGCTTCCAGTGCAGGCCGAAGGTGTGCCAGCCATCGCTTAGACCGGGCATTGTAACCTTTGTACTTCTACTTTTTGTTTTTTCTCCGGGCCCGCCCCAGTGTAACGCCTGATTTATCTTGTCCTCTCTCGGCCAGGGTTTTTCCATAATATCTATTTCTGTTCCATATCCACCTTTGTCTCCGGGAAGGTAGCGAAGCCAGAATGCCGGCCAGTGTCCCTCCTGTGTATGAAACTTACATCGAGCCACCCAATAGCCGAAATTATGCTCAAATTTGCGATAGGTCTGTATAGCTCCGGAAGTGTAACGGTCGCCGTCTTTTTTTGTTCGGATTATCAAATTTCCATTACCGTCCAGATAGGCATCTTCTTTTACCCAATAACCATCTCTTCTCTTCCCGAGTCGATTTTCCCATTTGGATGTATCAATCTTCGTGCCGTTGAACTCGTCACTCCAGGCCAGCTTCCAGGTTTTTCCTTCGCCGGCGGGCGGCATAAATTCCTCCCGAATCTTGACCGTGTCGTCTCTGGGGCCCGCTGTCGCTGAGACCGCACTTGCCAGCACACAAAACCCTGCGTAGAGAACCACCAGTTTTCTAATATAGCGCGATTGATGTTTCATATTTCGCTCCTCATACTCTGTAACATCTAATTTGATGGGTGGCAGCCTCAAGTGAGTCCCGAAAAGCTTGTCCCTGAGAAAGCAGGGGTCGGGACGAGCTTGGAGCCAATCAATTATTCGCCGGCGCTGCTGTTTTCTTTCCAGCAGCTTCGCTGAGTTGCCCTCAGGCCTGAAATAACTGTAACCGCCAACATAATCACAAACGTCACGGTAGTGAACCAATATCCCCACGTTACCGTCTGAGCGTGAGCCATTTTAATAATCACCGTGCCGATGGCAAAGGACTGCAGGAACATCTTGACCTTGCCGGAGATAGTGGCGGCAAAGTTGATGCCGTGGGCTTCCGCAATGTGGCGCAGTGCCGTTACGTAAGCCTCTCTTGCGATTAAAATGCCCGCTACCGACCACTGAATGGCTGCCAATGCGCCGGGGCCTAAACCGAAAAGCTTCGGCTCACCGATTATTGCAAAACAAATAAAAGTGCCGCAGACCAGCACTTTGTCCGCCAGCGGGTCCACCATTCGGCCGAACTTGCTGGTAACGTTGAACCTGCGAGCTGCTATACCGTCAACGATGTCGGTCAGACCGGCAATTACGAACAGAACAAACGCGATATCCAGAAACATCGACTTGTTAGCGACGTGAGGTGAATAGAGAATCATAACCAGAAAGACGATGGTTAAAACAAGCCGGCCAAAAGTCAAAATATTCGGGATAAGCTCTAGCATAATCAGAAGTTTACCCCGTTAGAAATTCCATCACAAGAAATAATATTGCCCAAAAAGAGAAAATTTCTAACGGGGCGATATAATTCAATATGCTCTGTAGAAAACCTTTGCACAATGACGGTCTCCGGCCTAATGTTTTCTACAAAGCAAATTCAATACTAAATTTGTTCAACGAGCAAATCGTAATCTTTTGTGCCAACGACTTTCGTATTGATAAACTCACCTGGCTTTGCAGGGCACTTTTTTATGATACAGACGCTGTCGATATCGGGTGCCTGGCCGTAAAACCGTCCCCGGCTGAGTCTGTCACTATCAACCGAATCAACCAGGCAGGTAAGTTTGCTGCCGATTCTGTTTTTGTTCCGGGCAAAGGCGATTTTCTGCTGGGTGAGCATCAGCTCTTCGAGCCGCTGCTGTTTTATTTTCTCAGGGACCTGGCCGGGCATTTGGGCTGCGGCGGTTCCGGATTCGGCGTAGAATTTGAAGCAGCCTAATGCGTCGAATTCGGCCCATTTGACAAATTCCAGAAGCTCGACGAACTGCCGGTCGCTCTCGCCCGGAAAGCCGACTATTATTGTTGTCCGCATCACAATATCCGGCATAGCACAGCGCAGCTTCTCAATCAATCGCTGGAGCTGGTCTTTGGTGTCCGGCCGGCGCATGGCCTTTAGAATTTTACTGTTTATATGCTGGATTGGGATATCGAGATAGCGAACATTTTTTTCGCTCTCTGCGATGGTTTCGATGAGTTTATCGTCAATTCCCGCAGGGTATAGATACATCAACCGAATCCACGACAGACCGGCAATCTTTCCGAGTTCGCTGACAAGCCCTGCCAGACCGGTTTTGATTTTCAAATCTCGGCCATAGTATGTACTGTCCTGAGCGATTATATTCAATTCGACCGTGCCCGCCGAAACTAACTCGTCCGCCTCAGCCAGAACAAGTTCCCGGGGCTTGCTTCGGAATCTGCCTCTAATTGCCGGTATCGTACAGAAAGAGCAGCGGTGATTACAGCCCTCGCTGATTCGCAGATACGCCCAATGGCCCGGCGTAATAAGTAACCTGGTTCTGTCGTCATGGATTGTTTGCGGTGAGCGGTCCAGATATGCGGTCGGCTGCCCACAAGAAAGGGTTTTTTTGATTATCCCGGCAATGTTATCTCGCTGACCGAGACCGACAACGGCATCGATGCCATCGACCTGGTTAAAAAGTTGCCGACCTGCTCTTTCCGGCAGACAGCCCGCAACAATCACTTTTTTTACCCGCCGTGGCGGGCTGAGCTTGCGACCCACAGCGTGCCTTATTGCTTCGAGTGATTCGGCTTTGGCCGGGGCGATAAAACAGCAGGTATTGATGACAACGACGTCGGCAGTATCAGGCTCGGCGGTTATCAAAAAACCGGCTTCGGCGATTTCCGCTAACATTCTTTCACTATCGACCAAGTTTTTTGGACAGCCTAACGCTACAAAACCGACCGTAATTTTCTGCTTTTTTCTCGGCATAACCAGCCAAAAATAGCAAAAAAACGCAGTTTAGTCTAATATTTTAATTTGGGTAGGCCCGGAGAATGAGAAATATTTTTACTCATTCTTTCAGAATATACTTGACGATAAAGGAAATATGTAATATAATGCCGCGAATTGCCGTCTATACTTGGGTCAGAGGTGTATAAGAGTATGAAGATTACTGTTCGTTGGACCCGGGATTACAATGACGGGTACAGAATTATGACAAGCAGCGGCCAAAATGTCAGCCGCAGTCGGTGGCTAATCCCGGCTGGGGCTGTAGTAGTCCTGTTTCTGCTTGGCGGGTGCGGGGATTTTCTTGGCGAAAAATCCGCCGGCCTTCAGTCCCAAAGCATCATCAACGATTTGAGCAGAATTAAGACCATATCCGACCCAAACATCTCTATCCCTGATATCTACAAAGAGCCACCTAAAATCATCCAGCAAATAGTCGGCGGCACCCCCGAGTTCAAACTATCCTACTTTTGCCAGTACCATACCTCTGATGAGCTTAAAAAAATTGTCCACGAGCAATTTGCAAGCAAGCTCTTCGACAAAAAAGGCAAAGAAACGAAATTGGTGGACTACACTGTTACCAGCAGCCCTACCACCAACCAGTTGATAGTCAGATGCCCGACTCGTGAGGATGCCGATGCAGTACTTGAATTGTTGAAAATGGTCGATGTACAGCCCATTCAGGTTAAAATAGATTGCCTTATTTCCGAGGTCTATGCAGATAAGACCTTGGACTGGGAAACCACCTTGGAAATTGATGATTTATTTGGCGAGGGTATTACGATGGGAGGGTCAGCCAGGCGTTTTGGAACGGATATTGTACAACAATTGGCAGAGGAAGGAGACGTGCTGCCTGCATTCCCCGGGGCTTCACTCAGGGAGATCGCTCGCACCAAAATGGGACTTAAGGTCGGATATTTGAGCAGGAGTGGTAAGTTCCTGGCTATGGTGGACCTGCTGGAGTCAAAGGGTTATCTGAAAATTCTGATGCACCCCACGCTTGAAGTCATCAACGGCAAAACAGCAAAAGTCATCGCGGACCAGTATGTACCCCTGCAAGAGGTAGGCCTCCGCGGTAGCACCGGGGCTGACGCCTGGGTGGAAACGAGAACCGAATATATACATGTGATTGATTCGCTTGAAGTTACTCCCCGCGTCTTTGCAGACGGCATCGGCCTGGAAACAAAAATCATGCTCGGGTCAAAACTAACCCCGGAAGGCATCAAGCAAGTAGCCATCATTACCACAAAAGAAATCCAGAATGAAGAAAACCGCATCAGACCGGGTGAAAGTCTGGTAATAGGAGGAATAAGAAAGTGTGAAAGACGCGACGTCATCCGCGGCGTCCCGTTCCTGAAAGACATACCATTGCTCGGTATCCTGTTCTCCGGCAGGGATTTTGAAGAGCGAGTCGTGGAGACCGTGTTCATATTAACTCCGACCATCTCTACCGGCGGTATCCCAACTGAAGAAATGAACGAGGATATCAGAAGAAAACACGAAGCGCCTTCGCCCGGGACCTTGCACGAAGCTATT
>CAYTND010000132.1:0-6448 GCA_964438965.1 uncultured Pirellulales bacterium | reverse complement strand
CGATTTCATTTATTATTATTGGTAGTCCGTGTTGAAGATATGTTGCAATTTTGCCGGAAGCCATGCCAAGATATTTTATATTATTACCGGTATACTTAGATTGATATGTAGGCTCATAGAAAGCAATACCGACATCAGCGGAATGTATTACGCAGTCCAACTGATTAGGGTCAGCGATCGGTTCTAATGAGAAATAAATGTTATCGAAATGCTTGTATTTTTCATAATAAGGACGTACATGCTGGTCAAGCCCATATCGGCCGTGCACTACCAGCACCCAATCCTCCGACCACAGCTTTGCACTTTCAAGTATATAGCCTGCCATAGACCATTGGGCGACAGTGCCCATAAACAGTGCGATCTTCTTATCTTTATCAATTCCCAGGGAATCATATAAGTAAGAGTTCTTTTTCCCTTTTTTAATACCTCTTCCAGTTACGGGGATGTTAATTATTTTTTCTAAAGCGACCTTATTCTCAATTGATAAATACTTGGCACGAAGTTCATCCTGACAAACAATAAAATCCAGACACTTGCAAGCTTCTATTTCCTTCTGCTTAAATTCCCTGCTTGTTTCTTCCTCAAAGAATATTTCATAAGATATGAACCCACAAGGAATTTGGCGGTTTTGCGCAATTAAAGCCGCCTCAATTATTCCCCTGTCCACACCGATAACCAAATCATAGCTTTTAAAGTTTTCGTTTATATATGAGATTATCTTTTCTTGAGAGTTGAGTTTCGGGTCTTCTAAAATAAAGGTACCATTTTCAACTAACTTCTCTGGCCTGTCTAACAAAAACAGTGAAGCTCCGGCACACCAAGAATATTGGTAAATGTTAGACCTTCTGAGAGAACAAATATCGACCTTATAGCCATTTCCACACAATATCTCGACAATGCCGGTGAGGTTTGGATTATTATTAATATTACCCTCCGGATGAACTATCAGGATCTTCCCGGAATTGGAAGAATTACGTTGTGAACTCGCCACAGTAACTGATTTTATCTCTGTTTTTTCTCCGGACCATTTCTTCTTGAAGTGATTTATCTCATCTCCCGTATAAAAATGGCGGCAGTAACGAGATTTATATATCCTTTCCAAATCACTATCTGGTATTGAAATAGAATCAAGCATGCGTCTATAAAGTCCCTGATACCACTTATTCTCACCTACATTGTCTTTCACCATCACCATGGAAAAATCCGGTACCCCAAGAAATTCCCTGAATGCATCGTGACAACACCGTGACAGATCCTCAAGTCTTATCAGCAAAATATCTGCATCCTGGACTCTGTATATCTGATAACCAGTCGATTTATTAAAATCATTTGCATATATATCAAAATTGAAGACATCTTTAATTTCCTTGTCAAACCAGGTACATGCATAATCAGTTGATTCATTAAAATCAGCAAATGTCTTAAGTATGTGAGAGCTTATATCATTAAAGGTGCTCTCTGGGTCAACATTAGTTACATGCGGCAGGTCACGTTTTATATTATGAAAAACATCAGAGATGTCACGTGCGACGGGGTCGCGAACCAGAGTGATTATTTTCCACCGTATATTTCCTGCCGTACTGTCAATCAGGCTTCTTATGTCCTTACAGTGGTCAAGACGTACATTCGTGCCGGGGATGCTTGAATAGTGATCTTCTATCTGTTTGATATTACTCCAGGACAAAAAGTGAGTGTGGTAAATTTTGTTCGGCACGTTGAGTTTCTCAAGAAAGGTCTGAATCGTCTTGGAACCAACCTTACCCATTTGATAAATAACTATTGGATCAAATCGCTGCATCTACCAGTCTTTCTTCATTTACATTCTCAAAGCATTCATATTCTGTCTTGACAGACTGTTCCCATAGACAAATCTTTCTATCAGAGTGCAAATTCCATACCTTTAACGGCTAATCCCCCTTCTCAGAGATGCACAGGTATTTGTAACAACTTTGAGTATCTTATCAGTAAAAGCCCCCGTTAGATGTTAAGAGCCAACATTAAGGAAACAACTCTTGGGCCTATTTCGTAACAACAGCCCCGCAACAACCGCTCCAAGTGTCAGTTCCAGGCTTTTTTTCAGTCAGCCATCCATATGAAAATACCAGGTTCATCCCCGCCTGGCGCAAAAACTCTTCTATCTCCGGCAGAAATAAGTATCTGACTCGATGGCATTCATCAAACTCCTTGATGTTACCGGTGGTTTTGTCATGAATTGTCATATCATAATTCACTTCCACACAATTGCTGTTTTCAAGCATTTTTGGCCTTGCAACTCTCTTAATTTCCATTGCCTGCTCGATTATTTTTTTCTCTCGCACCTCGGGTTTTTCAGCCAGTACAGCCGGCCCATACCAGAAATCAAAAATAAATATCCCTTCGGGTTCTAAGTGTTCGGCAACCACTTCAAACATAGCCTGTAAATCTTCATCAGTTGTCTGATAACTAAGAACATGAAAAAGCGAGACTATTACATCAAAATTTTTCCCGACATTTAACTTGCGAATATCGGCTACTTCAAAATTTACCTTTTGGCTGACCAGGCTACTGAGCTGTGTCTTACGTTCCCCGGCCTTCGCTATCATCTTCTTACTCAAGTCAACCCCAAAAACATCAAATCCCCTCTCAGCAAGACTCACCGCATGTCTGCCCGTGCCACATCCCAGATCCAGAATGGATTTTGCACCGGGAGCAAATTTCTCCAAAAGGCCGCAGATATAGTCCGTCTCACCTCTGTAATCTTTATCACGGTAAAGCAAATCATAATAATGGGCGTAATTGTCAAAGACCTTCATTTAAGAATTTCCTTCAGACACTCCACCACATATTCAATCTGCAATTCGGTCAACGCCAATCCGCTGGGGACATAAAATCCCCGCCTTGCAAGTTTCTCAGCAACAGGATAGTTTTCCTTCTCGAACATACCTGTCTTTTTAAACACAGGTTGCTCGTGTATCGGCCAGAAAAAAGGCCTTGTCCCTACCTGTTTGTCAGCCATATATTTTCTCACATAGTCTGCATCATATCCAAAATCATCAGCCAGCAAAACTCCATAGACCCAATAGATATTATCTGCGTATGTGATTCGGTCCATCGGCAACTGCAACTGTTCAATACCCGAAAGTAACTCAGTATACTTCTTGCCAACCTGGCGTTTTTTTTCAATAAATCTATCAAGTTGCTCTAACTGCGCAACCCCCAATGCCGCCTGCATATTAGTCATTCTGAAATTGTAGCCGAGTTCATCATGAATAAATCTTTTGTTCTTTTTGAAACATAAGTTCCGCAATCCTTTAGACTTACAAGCAACCTGCTCATTGTCTGTAACTACCATTCCACCTTCACCTGTTGTCACCAGTTTATTTGGATAAAAACTGAAAATACTGATATCACCGAAACTACCACAGGGTTGACCTTTGTAAGTTAAGCCATGTGCTTGTGCAGCATCTTCTATAATTTTCAAATCATATTTTTTCGCGACAGCGATAATTTGGTCCATATCCACCGGCAATCCATAAATATGAACTACCATAATCGCTTTTGTCTTTGGTGTGATTTTATCTTCAATTTGTGAGACATCCATATTCCAGGTAACAGGGTCACTATCAATCAGTACCGGGGTTGCACATGTCCGCACAATAGCTGCGGCACATGAGATAATCGTAAACGTTGGCATTATAACTTCATCACCCGGCCCAATCCCCAATGCCGACACAGCCACCTGGAGTGCCGCGGTACCGCTGCTTACAGCAACACCAAACCTTCTACCTACCCGGGCAGCAAATTCCCTTTCGAATCTTTTGACAAATGGACCCTCCGAAGAAATCCAGCCACTTTCAATACACTCAAGCAGATACTTTTTTTCGTTGCCGCAAAGCAGCGGCTCATTAACCGGAACAAAAGTGCTTTCAGCCGTTTTCATTAGAGACTCTTGTTTTTCGCTGTTCCTGTCTGGATTTTGAATTCGTTACCTTTATTGCGTAAGTAACCTTAAAAGGCAGTGTTTTAGTTCATCAGTTTCTTCAAATCTTTCTTTATCAACTTCAAAAGAGATATAAGGCCCTTGCTTAACCTCTATTAACTCTGATTCCTCAAGAAAAACAAAGCCGTGTCCTCCGCGGGCTAAAAGAATAACGTCACCTGCCACAAGTTCTTCACTTTTTATATATTTTTTCTCGTCCGAATAAAGATCCACTCGAATCCTGCCTGATTTTACAAGTAGAGTCTCCTGTGTGTACTGGATTTGGCGAACAACTAATTTATGAGTATGGGGAAGAATTTTATGCCCTGCAGAATGTCTCATATAACCTAACTGCTGGGAGAATTCTTTGGGCGTAAAAAACTCAATACTATTCGTATGAAAATCATGAGGAATAATAATAGCTATTAGTTTGTCCGCCGAAGTAATTTCTTTAATCATACCTAATCTGGAATTTCCCATTTATGCCTGCTCAGCTACGCCGCTGTGTCATTACTTATCCACTAATCAAACACAAACCTGCAATGTGTTTAACTGTTCTCTGTATTCTTCTATTCTCGGCCTATACCATTCTATCGTCTTATTTATCCCATCCTGCAAATCGTTGCCGGGACAATAGCCCAAAACCGCCCTTGCCTTTGATATATCAGCGACAAATCTGCATACCTCGCCCGTGCGGTTTGGTTCAAAGAGCAATTGGCTTTTTGAGCCGGTTAATTCAATAATCTTCCTGGCAACCTGCTCGATTGAATGTCCGGTTTGAGTGGCTATGTTGTACAGCTCATTGCGCGCTATTTCAAATAAATCCAGGATTCTTACCACGCCATCAACAGAATCGTCAATATAAGTAAAATCAAGAATTTTTCCCCGGCCATATATCTGAATGTCTTCGTTGTTTAGAGCTTTCGATATAAACAAGGGAACAACCCTGTCACTGTAGTCGTATTTTCCATATACATTTGAAAACCTTACTATCACATATTCAATCCCGTAACATTGATTGTACGCATGTATCATTGCTTCGCCGGCTATCTTCGTTGCGGTATAGCTGCTCTCACAGTTTTTAACAAACGATTCATCTTCCGAATGAATAATATGTCCTGAATTTCCATACACTTCACGGGAACTGGAAAATAAAATCTTTCCAATGCCGCTTTGCCTGACATACTCCAGAACATTATAGAGGCTCAAAAAATTATCTCTTGCAAGGTCCGGCTCTTTGACAAGATTATAAACCCTCGCGTTTGCGGCGAAATGAACGACAATATCAATGTCCCGCGGCAATTCATCCAAGTTGGCAGTATCCAGAAGGTCCATATAAATAGTTCGCCGATGAACTTCCGCATTCCACCTGTTACGCCTGATGTCAACACCAATAACATCAGCACCGCGTGCCAACAGTGCCTCGCATAAACAGTTGCCTATTGTCCCCGAACTGCCCGTTACTAAAATTCTTGATTTATCCAGTTTCATAATATTTCACTCCTATCCAGTAATTATAGTTATCTGCAGAGAGTTAATTCCTTCAAACTTTCACCCACTCGAATTCAGCAACCTCAGGTAACCGTTTTCTCTGCCCTTCGCAAACCTTGGGATGTTGCAGACACTCCTTGCAGGAAACTTCAGGTAATACTTCTTCTCCAATACCATTTCTTACAAAAAAGGCGTTGTATCCATACTTGTTACATCCTACAAGACGATATCCCTTTGCGCTTGCCAACTTGACAAATGCAGGTAGCGATGCTCCAAAATAGTCGGGATGAGTATCAAAACGATTAAAATCAGGTCTATACGGTACGGTCACCGACTTCTCACCCCAGATATCCTGATATTCCACAACCACAACTCTGGGCACAACTGCAGTCAGTGCATTCCAAATCCAAAAATCCACCCCGTCAATATCCAGAGAAAATAGGTCTATCTCGTTTCCCTGAATATGGGAATCCATTAAGCCATGTGGTACTACTTGATTTATATTCTCGGCCGTAATCCACTGACGGTAAATCTTTGGAGGATAAATATGAGTATCCGGATGAGAAGAAAAGAATTGCATTGCACTTTTTGCCTCTTTCTCATCTCCGCAGACCAGGATACCATGCCATCCATCGTTGACGATTAAATTTGTAGTATTTGCTCCATACGGAGAACCAAATGCGATATCAAGACAGACCTTATTGGCAGTTCCAATCACGGAAAAGATATAATGCAGAATCCCATCCTCATCTGTTTGAGAGTATACTCGAAATCCGCTGTGGGAAAGCCTTGAAATTAGAAGATGCCGCGATAACATATCCCGATAATGGGACTGAAGCTGCCTCTGCTGTATCTGCGTATTGGACAATTGATTACGAATTAGCTGTATATTGTTGGAAAGCGCCTGTACGTTATTCAATATAACCTGCGTACCATTAACGTTCATTGTATTATCAAGCATTTCTATTACCCTTATATAACTCCATAAACATTGTATCG
>CAYTND010000131.1:0-6448 GCA_964438965.1 uncultured Pirellulales bacterium | reverse complement strand
AAAACTTGTCTGACGACAGTCAAGAATGGAAGATAATTTATTTACAAGTCCTTAGTCTTGCGAATTTTCTTTTGCCGACGCGAATGACCATACCGTCTTTGGGGGTGATTTCAGTGTTCGGGTCATCTAATTTTTTGCCGTCGATACTGGCCGCTGACTGTTTTATCATTCGTTTGGCTTCGCCGCCGCTTGATACGAGTTTGCACCGAAGCAGTAGCTTGCTCGTAGCGATCGGTTCGGCAGGTATTTCAACCTCCGGTATTTCATCAGGCAGTTGTCGCTGTGCGAATACCTTGTCAAATTCAGCGGCGGCGGCCTGAGCGGCCGGCTCATTGTAGAACTGGCTCACAATTGTTTTGCCTAAGAGGACCTTCGCTTCTTTGGGATGTGTCTTGTCGGGATTGACAAGTTCAGCTATTTTTTCGCTCGGCAGGTCGGTTAAAAGCGTGAAGTAGTTTTCCATTATATCATCGGAGATACTCATAACCTTGCCGAACATATCTTTTGGTTCATCGGTTACGCCGATATAATTGCCTTTGGATTTGCTCATCTTTTCCTTGCCGTCCAGGCCGACGAGGATGGGCATCGTGATTACAATCTGCGGGTTCTGTCCATAAGCTCGCTGGATATCACGGCCAACGAGATTGTTGAAGGTCTGGTCGGTGCCGCCTAACTCAACGTCACTTTCTACCATAACCGAATCATAACCCTGCATAAGCGGATACAGAAACTCGTGAGTATAGACATCCACATCCGCCTGCAGACGTTTTTTGAAAGTATCACGCTGGAGCATCTGTGCGACGGTCTTTTTGGCGGCTATCTGGATAAGCTCCATCAACGTCAGCTTCTCAAGCCATTCACTGTTGTACCTGATTTCGAGTTTCGCTTCGGTAGTATCGAGGATTTTGCCGGCCTGCTCGAAATATGTTTTGGCATTTTCCTGGATTTGCTCGGGCGACAGAATCGGCCGAGTTGCATTTTGTCCCGTGGGGTCGCCGATTCGTGCAGTATAGTCGCCGATGATAAGGACGGCCTTGTGGCCGAGGTCCTGGAACTGCCGCATCTTGCGAAGTACGACCGTGTGGCCGAGATGTATATCAGGGCTGGTAGGATCCAGGCCGAGCTTGATTCGCAACTGTCTGGAAGCCTTATCTGCCTCGGTGAGCTTTTCAGCTAATTCAGCCTCGGTGAATATCTCGACCGTGCCGCGCTTTAGTAGCTGAACTTGTTCTGCAATTGTCTTTGCCATATATGTTTCTCTGCAAACTAAGATACATTGAAGCCGCAATTATAAGAAGTCGGCGGAAAATTGGCAAGCACCGGTTTGGCAGCGCGCAGCTATTGTTGGCTCTGTGCGTGTTCGCCTGCGACACCGCCGGATACGATAAATGTCATCGCCTCGGAGCTTTCAATATCCAACGGCTTAACCGCCTCTTTGGGGAAGATAAGGACATTACCGGCGAAATTGTACGACTGCGGAAGATAAACGGCGACATGGTCCTTGAGCCCGAGATTGTCGAGGTTTTCTCTTGTAATAAAGCCGACGACCTTTGCGTAAGAATTTGGTCCGAACGTTACCAGTACAGGCTTGTCGAATTTTTTCTTTTCGCCGGCAAAGGCCTCCACGAGGTCTCTAATAGCACTATAGAGCATCTTGACCAGAGGGACATTGGCGAAGAGCTTATCCACAAGGCCAAAGAGCTTTCTGCCCACGAAATTAGATGCGAACAAGCCGATGAGAAATATTCCGCCAATCGTAACTAAAAGCCCCACCAAAAGCCCCAATCCAGGAACCTGTATAAATGGCAACAGTTTGCTAAAGAGTTTGTCCAGGCCGGTAAAAATATAAACGAGTATAAAAATCGTAAGCACAACGGGGACGAAAACCAGAAGACCCCGCAGGAAGTATTTCAAAATTCTTTTCATTTGACGACTCCAAATAAAATCATTTGCTTTCGGGTTTATTTTGAATCATGTCGTTTTTTGAAAAAGATATCACAGCGAATAGATACGGCACAAGCCCGGCAAGAAAGAAGATAAGGCATATAGTTTCTACCTGTTCTTTGCCCAGGTGGCGGTGAATCATTTTCCATATTGATATTATTTTATTCGGCCAGAGTATTTTTACATCAAAATGATATGCGCCGTCAATCAAAATATGGAGCCAGAGGCCGAGGATGCCGGAGATGAGCATTTTAGATAGACTTGTTTTGTAAGGTATGCGAAATAGCTGCATTATCTTTTTGAACAAATTCCGTAACGGATAGGCCGCCACACCCCAGAGGGCACCTACTGCCGCCCCAATTAAGAACGTATGGCAATAGCGGTGCCCCAGCCATCCAAGATTGAAGAGCATTACAAGCAGAACTTCAACGTCCACAATCACGTTGGCCAGGACAAAGACCGGGACGTCAATCCACTTTCTAAACACCAGCCCAATAAATCCACTGGGCCCAAAATGATACGGCGTAAACGGCAAAGACTTCTCCAATATTACTGTGATGACGATGCTTTATTTTCGTCGGTTACTTTGGATTCTTCTTTACACTCAATTACAGCTTCAATTACTTTTAATTTATGTTTCCTAAAAACAAAGTGACAAATGAACGTTGTAAACATAAGAGTTGCTAAAGTTAAACCAATGGTAATTTGGGAGGAAGATTTCTTCAAGCTTTCGAGGTATTCTTTAATGCTTTCTGGTTCGATGGCTATGGATGTTTCTGTGCCTGCTTTGCTGACATATATTACTTCGTCTGGAACTACCTGGGCAATAAGGTTATTAGTACGCTGAAAAGACCAGATGGTAAGCCAAGTGAAGAAAACCGCTGAGAACAGGATGATCGGCAGACCGACTCTGATATTTCGCTTATTCCTAAAATGGTTGACTATAATCTCCCACTGTTTCTCGGTCAAATTTTCTCGTGAAGTCAAATGCGAATCCAGGAATTTTTCGGCAAACTGTTGGTCCTTTTGATAAATCTTTTTTCCAGCCATTTTCAGGCCTCCAAATACCTATCTTTTTGCAAGTAATTTTGCACATAATCTTTTATTGCATCTTCGAGAGAAGTTATTTCTTTGTCGCAGCCGGCTTTGTGGAGGTTGGTTATATCGGCGCAGGTATAGTATTGGTACTGGTCGCGGATCGATTCGGGCATTTCGATATATTCGATGTTTGGCTTTTTGCCCATAGCAGCGAAAACGGCTTTTACCAAATCGTTCCAGGTGCGGGCCTTTCCGGTGCCGATATTAAAAAGTCCGCTTATCTTTGGGTTGTCGTAAAAAAACAGCGTCATATCAACCGCATCCTTAACGTAAATAAAATCCCGCTTCTGCTCGCCGTCGGCGTATTCGGGCTTATATGATTTGAAGAGACGGACTTTGCCGGTGGCGTTGAGCTGCTCGAAGGCCTTGATAACAAAACTTCGCATATCGGCCTTGTGATATTCATTCGGCCCATAGACGTTAAAATATTTCAGGCCTACGAGCTTTTTCAACAGGCCGGCCCTGCGTACCCAGAGGTCAAAGAGGTGCTTGGAGTAGCCGTACATATTTAGAGGTTTGAGGTTTTCAATTTTCTCCTGGTCGTCGCTAAAACCGGCTGAGCCGTCGCCGTAGGTAGCTGCGCTGGAGGCATAAATGAAGCAAATGTTATCGGCCGTTGCCCATTGGGCTAATAGCTTGCTGTACTCGTAGTTGTTTTTTATGAGGTAGGAGGCGTTTGTTTCGGTGGTATCCGAGCAGGCGCCGAGATGAAAAACGGACTCGACAGAACTGTCAAGCTTATCTTCGATAACCATTTCGAGGAAATCGTCTTTTTCTACATAATCGGCAAATGACAGGTTGCGCAGGTTCCTCCACTTATGGTCTGTGCCAAGCTCGTCAACGACAAGGATGTCGGTAATTTGCCTTTTGTTTAGTGCGGCGATTAGTGCTGAGCCGATAAAACCGGCTCCGCCTGTAACTATTATCATTATGTAAATTCCTTAATTGAGCCTTGTAAAAATAGGTCCAATAATTGGTGGATTGGTTTTCATAAGCGTAATTTACTGTCGCTGATATGTCAAGTGTTTAAGGTTTGCGAGCGCGTAAAAAAAGCCGTTCAAAACTGAACGGCTAACAAACTAAAGAATCCACACCTGCTTAACACAAAGCGATATAGCTTGCAATAGCAAGAATCAAAATCCGCTTTTTGTTAAATATGAACGGAAGCCAGGTTTCGTAATAAAATTTGCTCATTATCGCCCCTCTCGGAAAACATCAGCAAATCATTACTTTCTTACTATGCAACTATGATAACCGAAATTGGTATAAAAAGCAAGAGAAATTATCCTTAAATAAATATAAGCATTTGTTATTAAAGCAGTTACGTCGCAAAAAAAGGCATATTTTTGTCGGCCAACAGAATTGATTATTGATAAACGGTCGTTGAAAAAGACAAATAATCAATTTGTCGTAGAGACTGCTGAGTTTGGTATTAACTTGTTCCGATAATCAATAAAATAATCGACTGGTTCAGGCCAACTTGCTGACCGCCTCGGTGACCAGTTCGTGTATCCGTAAATGCTGAGGGCAGCGGGCTTCGGCGAGAGTATAATCCATATCGAGCAGTTTGTTTCGTACGTTGGCGGGGATCTGAGCGAAAAGTCTTTTTGCCTCGGCCTGCTCGCCGTAGCTGTTGTGGTACATCAAGTACCGCATAATATCGCTGACATAAGGTGTGTCCGGCAAAGTTGAGTTACAGATGTCCGCACAGCCGGCGCAATAGCCGTCGCAGGTCGCCTTGGCGTATTGGCTGAAAACGTCTCTGTCGGCCTGGGTGAGTTTGGTTTTGTCGAACGCTACCGCGAGGTTGGAATTTAGAACGCTGACGTTCTTCATCCCGACACAGGTTGAACTGAATCTTTTATCTTCCAGTACAAGTTTTATCTTTGCCTGTTCTTTGGTAAAACCTCGCTGCAGGAAGTGCTCGACCAGCTTTTTGTCTGCATCGGTTTTAATCTTCTGGCCCATACCCAATGTCTTCATAGCGATAAGGCCGATACCGGCTTTATGGCAGGCATCAATGGCAGCCTGCATTTCAGGGTCCTGCATCAAGTAGAAGTTGAATGGTGTCATTATCGCCTCAATCCAGGGCAGCCTGGCCGCAGCAGCGAGGACCTTCTCCGGGTTCTGATGGGTAGTGATGCCAAAATACCGGATTAACTTTCGCTTCTTTGCACTTTCAGCCCACTTTCTCACCTCGTCCGTCAACCAGGCAGGGTTGGGACATTGATGAAGACCATAGTACAAGTCAATGTAGTCGGTATTCATCCTTTTCAAAGAAGTTGCAAGCCGCTTTTCGATTTCTTCCGGGGTCCTTACATCTGATGCCTTGGTGACAAGGAACAGGTTCTTTCGAGCCTTTGGATTTTTGGCAATGAACTTGCCGATGCCAAGCTCACTGTTTCCACCGCCGTAGCTATATGCGGTGTCCCAAAAATTAACACCATACTGAAGAGTCTTTCGCAGCAGGATTTGGTTGTCAACGTCAACCTGAAACGTTCCGAAAGACAGGCACGGAATTTTGATGCCTGTTTTGCCCAATATTCGTTGGGGGACGTGTGGGAATTCAGTTTGTTCCGGCTCGATTTTGGCGACAGGCTCAACAGTATCTGGCTGTTCTTCTTCCTTGTCCTTGCATCCTGTGAAAGCAACAGTCGTCCCTGCCAAAGCAGAGCCCAGCCCAGCCGCTCCTACCGTCTTTAAGAAGTTCCTTCTATCAATTGTATTTTGTTTTTCTTTCATCGCATTAAACTCCAAAATATACCCTTGGGGGTAGTAAATTAACAAACGCCAATCTGGATCCCGCACTAATTAGACGTGAGTTAGCACTCAATAAGTGCGGGACAAGCGGGAATTTTCTTTTCGAGAGCACTATATTAAATCCTTTCCGGCAACTGAGAGCCAGAAAAATTTCCTGACACCCTTTTTTCTTCCCGTTTCCTTGATGGGTTTGTGAGCATTTGAAATTGGGTTTGAATTGGGTTTGTTTTCACCAAGTGTCCAATTGGATTTATCTTTATAATCCTTTTGTGAATAGAAGTTTAAGTTCATTTGGGCTTTTCAGAAATTGGGTTTGTTTTGCATAGTTTATAGTTAAACTCACTCTCTATTTCTCCGCTATTTCGGCCTGATGGGACAAAAAAACCGTGTTTTATGGAGTTTTGTGAGATGATGGCAATTTGGGTAAACTCCCTGATTTACTATTTACTATTGGTAATTTGTAATCCACAGTCCCGAAAGGGACGCCTTGCGGCGGATGCCTTACGGCATTGACTATTCCCATAAGGGGTTTCCGCTTCGCTCCAAGATGATTGATGATTTATTGTGATCCTAATCCATTAGTTAGATATGCATTATACCATAAAACAGATTAGATTTCGAGTGAAATCCTGAAAAATCTCCGAGA
>CAYTND010000130.1:0-6502 GCA_964438965.1 uncultured Pirellulales bacterium | reverse complement strand
GAGTGAAAATATCACTTTGTGCCTTTGTAACTATGTTCCTTTGTGCCTTAAACGGCAGTTCAAGGCTGCTTTTCCTCAAATCTGCGCCTGAAATTTACTATCAAAAAGGCCGTGCACTTTTCTTCGAATCGATTTTGCTGAGTTTGCTGCCACAGCCAACTCAAGCCGGGTTGTTCCACAGCACAACAAACTAACGCTTATGGCTGCTCGGTTCCCCGCCTGACCAGGTTCACGCCGTTTGTTTGCATGGGACCCGACTGTCAACGTCGCTTATGGCAATAGTGACTCAACTCAATCAACCCTCGGAAAAGAATTCAGCCTCGCTATAGCGGATTGCGAGTACAGGGTACCGCTAACACCCCGCCTAGCACGGCCAATCTCACAGAAAACTCCACCCGCCAACGGCGGGTATCGATCCAAACCCAGCGTTGCTGGGACAAAATTGAGGGCAAAAATATGTTAATTGATTTGTCATGATTAGTCAACCCATAAAATATTCTTCCCTTTTTTCGCTCAAGAGATTAATATAGTGAAAGATATTCTCGTTAGGCCCGCCGTGGCTCGCTCGGCGGAGCCAAGGCGCGACAGGATGGCAGTGGCACAACAATTAATCCGTTTTTGGGAGTCTTGAGTAATGTGTTGTCAAAAGTGGATATTGGCTGCGGCAGTTGCGGTATCGGCACTCTCCGGCAGCCTGAATGCATCGCAAACTATCGAACAGCCCGCCGTGCCTGCACCTGTGTTTGCCTCGACACAGGTGGCGCAGGCACAGGTAGCTCGCTTGGCGGAGCCGGGTCGCGACAGGCAGAGTCTTGAGAAGTCGGTAGTCTTAATCCGAAGCGTCAAGCAGGACTTCGACTATGTCACTCCCTGGAAACAGAAAGCGATGAGGCAGAGTATTGGCTCAGGATTCCTCATCGCAGGCAAAAAAGTCCTAACCAATGCACATAATGTCAGCAACTGTAGATACATAGAATTAAAAAAAGAAAATATTGCCAAACGCTATCCGGCTCGGGTTGCCTTTATCGGTCATGATTGCGACCTGGCAATATTAACCATTGACGATGAAAGTTTTTTTGACGGTACTGTTCCTCTGGAGCTGGCAGAAATTCCGAGGGTAAACAGCACTGTATCGACATACGGTTTTCCAGTGGGCGGAAACCGCATTTCCGTTACGGAGGGAGTAGTCTCGCGCATAGAGACAGACACTTATGTCCACACTGGAGCCGATGCGCACTTAGTCATACAAACTGACGCGGCAATTAACCCCGGCAACAGCGGTGGGCCGGTTATGCAAAACGGTAAAGTTGTTGGAGTGGCTTTCCAGGGTCTGCTGATGGCTGAAGGTATAGGCTATTTGATTCCAACGACTGTCATCAGGCACTTTCTCGTTGATATCGAAGACGGAAAATACGATGGTTTTGGTTCGTTAGGTGTACTCATGTATCCGGGTCTCCACAGTCCAGGCTACAAGGATTACCTTAAGGTCCCACCCAATGAGGATGGTATCATAGTAATCGCTACGATGATGCACAGTTCGGTCGAATCGATACTGCAGCCGAATGATGTGGTTACGCGAATCGATAATTATAACGTTGATAATGATGGAATGGTGCGAATATATGGCCTGAGATTGCATATGTCCGAGGTCATCGAGACTAAGTACATTGGCCAAACCGCACAGCTTACTTTCTATCGTCGCGGCAAACTAATGAAAGAGACTGCTGCCGTGGCGTTGAACAGACCGATTTTCGAACAGGCCCGCCAATATGATCGTCCCCCACGGTATGTGTGCTTTGCCGGGCTGACGTTTGTCCCGGCGACACGAAACTTCCTCGAAACCTGGGGACGTGATTGGCGAACAGACATACCGTATTATCTGCGATACCTTTTCAGCTATTCGATGCAGCTCAACACCGACCGGCAGCGCAAAGAGTACGTGGTCCTTGCTGAAATAATGCCCGATGAGGCCAACTCTTATGCCGGCGACTTTAGGAGTCAGCCGGTCGAGAGCATCAATGGCATCACAATTTGGGGCCTTGATGACGTTTACAAAGCCTTTAAGCAGGCCGTCGATGATTTCTACACAATAAAGTTTATGGGCAACAATCGGACATTGCTCATTGATGCCAAAAAGGCTCGACTCAGGCACCAGCTCATACTGAACAAATATCATATACCTGCCGAAGCTCGCTCAGAGGGGAACTTATGAAAAAACACGCAGTTTTCATATTTATCATATTCGGTCCTGTTATCACACTGTGCTCACAGCTAACTGTCGCCGAAAACCGTCAGGCCGATTTGACCGAAGCAATGAAACAATCCATTGTTTACTTAAAAACGTCCTTTTACGGTTACGAGCAGGCTCAGCCATGGAGGCATAAAGCCCTCTCGGAAAACTGGGCATGTGCTTGTGCCGTCGGTGAATACGAGGTGCTCACGACAGCCTGGAACGTCGCAAATTTAGCCTTCGTAAAAGCCCTTATATATGGCCAAAACGAATTTGTCGGCGCTAAGGTCAAAGTTGTCGATTACGAAAGCAATCTCTGTCTAATTGAGCTTGACCCTAATGCAGTGAGCAAGCCTTTGAAGCCCCTTGTATTTACCGAGGACTACCGAAAAGGAGATGAGGTGGATTTCTACTGGCTTTCATCAGACAACCATTTATATAACGGACGAGGTTATCTTGACCGCACAAAAGTTCAAAAGACAAACACTTCGTATGAAAAACGCCTCCGTTACATCGCAGCCAACACATCCCATCGTACGGGGGTAGGACAGGTTTACTGTGCCGGCTCAGAACCAATCGGTATAGCCTCCTGGTCAAACGAGAACAAAGAAGCAAGCCTTATCCCGGCAGAGGTAATAAATAGGTTTTTAGCTGCCGTAGCCGACGGGGATTACGAGGGCTTTGGGGCGGTCGGCTTTACTGTTTCGGAGCTTTTGGACCCGGCTGTACGGTCCTTTCTGAAGATGCCGGCGTCTCTCAAAACCGGTGCTTACGTAACCGACGTCTATAATCTTGGGACGGCTTCCGATGTGCTCAAAAAAGACGACGTCATATTAGCGATTGACGGAAATACCCTCAATTCTTACGGCCAATTCATGCACACGAAATACGATTGGCTGCTTTTCCATCATCTGGTTACAAATAAAACTGTCGGCGAGACGGTTTTATTCGAACTTTGGCGAAATGGCGGGAAAATACAGGTCCAGACCGAAGTTAAGAACTTCAAGGCCTCAGAAATGCTCGTACCGTATCATGAATATGACCGGCAGCCGGAATACATCATCACCGGCGGTTTCATCCTGCAAAAGCTTACCCGTGAGTATCTGACCCGCTGGGGTGATGATTGGACGGGTAAGGTCTCGCCGCATCTGTATCATTATTATCGCGACCTCGCTTTCAAACCCACCTCCGAACGCAGTAACATCGTGATACTAAGTTACGTCCTGCCGGCCGGTATCAACCTCGGCTACAATAACCTTAGACAAATTGTTGTCAAAAAGTTTAACGGCATGGCCATACGTTCCATCACAGACATCCTGACAGCTCAGAAACTGAATCCCGAATCTAAGTATGACGTAATCGAATTTGAGATGGATAATCCAGTGGTAGTTATCCCCCGTGAGCAATTGCCCGAGGCCGATATGTTCATCCGCAAGAACTACGGAATACAAAAACTCTTAAATATCAACCTATGATGTACGCATTAAGGACTGGTAAAGAAATTAGGTTTCGTTTTTGGCTGAGCGAGGACAAGGCTGGCAAGGAAGCAAAACGCAGGCCTACTGGTTGGTAGTCCGAGTTTTGCTGACACCGCCAGCCGAACTTGCCTGCCGGCAGGCAGGGCCGCAGCCAGCCAAAAATGGAAGATAATTTATTTACAAGTCCTAAGCGAACCGGAGGTTTATTATGAATTTGAATCGTCGCCATTTTTTTGAATTGACAGCCGGCACGGGTGTGTTGTCAATCCTGCAGGGCTGCCAATCGACGCCTGCCAAACCGCGAGCCGGCTCGAATAGGTCCCAGGTCACTTTGGAGGAGCTGGAGAAAGCCGCCGGCGCACCTGTTCTGCAGTTGGACGGTGTCAGCTCGCCGCTGGTGGTACAGTCTATTGAATTGCTGCGAAAAGGGCGGGAGCACTTTGTGCGTGTCAGGTCCAAAGACGGCGCAGAAGGAATTGCCGTAACCAATAGCAGGGCGGAATATTTGTATCCGGTACTGAACAAGCTGGTTATTCCCTACTTCATTGGCAAAGATGCCCGGGACCTCGAATCACACTTGTTTGGCGTGTACAGGTACCGCAGCAATTACAAGCTACAGGGCCTGGCGCTGTGGTGCCCTCTGGCATGGGTGGAGTTCGCCATCCTGGACATGATTGGCAGGATAACGGGCAAATCTATCGGGCAGTTGCTTGGTGGCGTTGTCCGGCAGGAAGTTGCGTTCTACATAGCGAGCGGACACCGTAACACGACGCCGGAAGAAGAAGCAGATTATCTCGTTAAGTTGATTGACCAAACGGGTGCCAAAGCCGTCAAGTTCAGGGTCGGCGGACGTATGAGCAGGAACGCGGATGCCATGCCCGGAAGGACTGAGAAACTAATTCCCCTGGCGCGTAAAATGTTAGGCGACGATATCGCTATCCACGCTGATGCCAATAGCTCCTATGACCCGCCGAAAGCCATCGAAGTCGGAAGGATGCTGGAAGATATCGATGCGGTCTATTTCGAGGAGCCCTGTCCTTTCGATCACCTGGAAGACACCAAACGAGTCGCCGATGCCTTGACAATACCTGTTGCCGGCGGTGAGCAGGAATACAGTCGGCGTCGTTTCCGCTGGATGATTTATAACCAGGGCGTGGATATAGTCCAGCCCGACCTACATTATTATGGCGGGTTTATCCGTTCCACACGCGTAGCGCGTATGGCCGCACTCAAAGGGATGCCGACTACGGTCCACATTTCCGGCGGATTAGGATTCGTCTATATGCTGCATTTCGCCTCCTGCACCCCCGACATAGGCCGGTACCAGGAATACAAGAAGGGCACAGAGAAATACAGCAGCTGGTTTGACCCACCTTTGGAAATCAGGAACGGCGCCATCACTGTTCCTAAGGGGCCTGGTGTAGGTATTAAGGATATCGGGGATTTACTAAAGGGTGCGAAACCGGTGGTGTAAACAGAAGTCAGATGACAGAAGTCGGAAGTCGGAAGTCAGAATCTGTCTTCTGCCCTCTGACTTCTGTCCTCTGCCCTCTGTCCTCTGTTCTCTTATGTTGTTAGAACTGCATCTCGGGCATGGCTTGCGAGCGCTTGTCTTACCCGTTCCTCAGTCATAGGCAGTTGAAATAATCTGACGCCCGTTGCATCATAAACAGCGTTGGCGATAACGCCGCCCACACAAATAATGGGCGGTTCTCCGGCTCCTTTTGAAGGAGAATCGTCCGCTTTTATCAGCACTGTTTCGATTTTCGGCGCCCACGAGAAACGGGGCAGCTTGTATGTGCCGAAGCTTAAATCAAGAATCTTTCCGCCCTGGAAGTGGACTTCTTCCGTTAGCGCGTAACCTAATCCCATCGTGATACCACCTTCGGCCTGCAACGTAACTCCTTCAGGATTAATCACGAGGCCAATATCCTGGGCGCAGACTACACGCTTAACTTTCACGCTTCCGGTTTGCTTATCGACCTCAACCTCTGCTATAAGGACCACAGGCACGTTGATGTCAGAACCACAGGCTATCCCGAAGCCACGGCCGCTGGGGGCCTTGCCGCCGGTCCAGCCGAATTTCTCTGCCGCAGCTTTAAGGACTCTTCGCATCCGCTCGTCGGTAATATTCTTTAGTCGAAACTCCAATGGGTCCATCCCTGCTCTATTGGCCATGACGTCAATGTGCGATTCTCGCGCAAAGCTGTTGGTGTTGTTGTCAGGCGCACGCCAGGGTCCCGTGGCGAATGGATGCATTCCGTCGCCATTCCGCAGCTTTCGATAAATGGTGGTACGATGATGACGCACGTCATAGAACAGGTCAGCGCCTCGACCACCCATGCCGTAGATACTATAATCCCACGAAACTATCTTGCCTGATTTCGTGAGCCCCGACTTTATCTTAACAACTGCCGCGGGTCTAAATGTGTCATAGAAGAACTCATCGGCACGGCTCCAAACAAGCTGGACGGGTTTCTTCGCTATCTTTGCCAGCTTTACCACTTGTATAGCCTGCCCATTGCTGATCTTTCCGCCAAATCCGCCTCCTACGAAAGGGGCAATAACGCGGACGTTCTCGATTGGAATGTCCAGCTCGCCGGCTAACTGTCGCTGAACGCCGAAAGGCGTTTGAGTTGACGCCCAGACTGTAACATTGTTACCTTCGAATTGTGCCAAAGCCGTATGGGTCTCTATCGCAGCGTGAGAAACGTAGCTGTTCAAGTATGTCTCTTCAACCACATCCTGGGCGAGCTTCTGTCCGCTCTCGATGTTACCACCCTTCTGAGTTACT
>CAYTND010000129.1:0-6519 GCA_964438965.1 uncultured Pirellulales bacterium | reverse complement strand
AAAGGCACTGCCAACTGAACCTGAACAAAGAGGCCGTGAAAATTCGCGACCTTGACTCCCGTAACGGCACGTTTCTTAATGGTAAACGTATAGAGGAGACAATGGTTCAGCCAGGCGATTATATCAGAATAGGCCCGCTTACGTTCCTGCTGCAGATTGACGGCAAGCCTGAAAAAATTATACCACCCAAGGCCAAACCAAAACTCCCAGCGAAAGTACCTCCACCAAAGGTCCTGGCAGAGGAGCTGTCCGGCAGCTTCCCTGAGCTGGAGCCGGATAAGTCCGATTCTTTCTTAGCTGAGCTTGAAGACCTTTGAACATCCACGATAAGGATTCGCAGGATTATTTGAGAAAGTCAAAAAAAGATTCCCCTAAACAATATACGCCTGATTTTCATTTTGCATAACTCATCACAACTAAAATAAGGAGATTCTGTAATGAAACCAGGAATGCTAATAGTCAGCGTGTTAATTACCGTAAGCGGCCTTATTACTTGCAGCTTCGCTTTACAAAAGGCGAGCACAATTAGCTGGAAACATATATCAACTGCAAAAGGCGACCTTCCAACTCCAAACAGCGGCACACAGCAGACCTCCAGTATCGTATGCGACATCGATAAGGACGGGATTAATGATTTTGCCATCACCGAACGTACAAAAGCACCTTCGGTCGTCTGGTATCGCCGAGGTTCGGACGGCTGGACAAAATATGTGGTCGATGACCAGGCCCTGCATATCGAAGCCGGAGCAGACTTCTGCGATATCGATGCAGACGGAGACCTTGATATAGTCTTCGGGGGAGACTCACGAAGTAACCAAGTCTGGTGGTGGGAAAATCCATATCCCAAGTTCCGTCCCAAGACCCCCTGGAAAAGGCGGGAAATCAAAAATTTCGGCGGCAAAAAACACCACGACCAGATATTCGGCGACTTCGACGGCGACGGCCGAACCGAACTTGTATTCTGGAACCAGGGTGCGCGTAAACTGTATATCGCTGAAATTCCAAAAAATCCCAAGAAAGCCAGGGCCTGGCAGTGCACAGAGATTTACTCCTGGAGCAAAGACAGCGAAATGGAACAGCGGGGAACATACCCCGGCTTTAAGGGAATCAACGAACATGAAGGACTGGCCAAAGCGGATATCGATGGTGACGGCAAGCTTGATATAGTCGGCGGCGGACGCTGGTTTAAACATAACGGCGGAACCAGCTATACACCAAACATTATCGACGCCGGCTACGCATTCTCTCGCTCAGCAGCCGGGCAGTTGATTAAGGGCGGCCGGCCGGAAGTCGTCTTAGTCGTAGGAGACGGCCAAGCACCTCTGATAATGTACGAATGGAAGAAAGGCACCTGGGTCAGCAAAAAATTGATTGAAGAGATAGACTGCGGCCATTCATTATCGCTCCTCGATTTTAACGGCGATGGCAATCTTGACATCTGGGTGGCGGAAATGCGCTTAGGCGGCAGGAATCCGGATGCCAAAAATTTGATTCTATTAGGTAACGGTAAAGGAAACTTTGAAACGATACAGGTTTCGAGCGGTATCGCTCTGCACGAATCCAAAATCGCCGACCTCGATGGTGACGGTGATTATGATATTCTGGGAAAACCCTACGGCTGGGAAACTCCTCGATTGGACATCTGGCTTAACCAAAGAGAATAGATATTTTTCAATGTCACGAACCATAGGGACAGGCGCCCGTCGAACAGGCATCGGTCGGACACGGACCGCTCGGGCAGGATTCGCAGGTTTGACTCGCCGACTTGCTCTGCCCAACGGCAAAACCGGACAGTAGCTTCTGTAAGTCGGAGCTGCTGCACTTTTCGCAGCTATGTTTTCGAGGAGTCCTCGTTTTCTCTAAAAACTCCATCGTATGACCACATTTATTGCACTTGTATTCAAATATTGGCATCTTACAATCTCGTGTTAAAAGACTCTGTCAATTCACTCCTGGAGAGGCCCCCGCTTCGCGGGAACCGAATAATAATTTTGTGAGTGTTTCATGTTGTGAGAAATCGGGGACGATGACGTGCGCGCCGGCTTTGACCAGACGGGTGCGCTTTTCGGTGCTTAAGCCGTGCCGGCGGATTTCATCACTTGCGATACCGACAGCGATGCCGTCACGCTTTCGGCATTCGCGTATCTCAACGGGACCATCGCCAAAGACAACCAGTTCGGGGCCCTGTAAATTATTTTCGGCCATTATTTTCTCGATGACCATTTTCTTGGAATATTTAGCAACATCTCCGACGCTGCCATAAACGCCGCCGTCAAAAAGCTCGGCGTAGCCAAGCGCTCTGGACTCGGCGATAACGTCCTGACGGTCTGTTCCGCTGGCCAGATAAAGTTTTACGCCCCTTTGACGCAGGGCTTCTAAAAATTGCAAAGCACCTTTGATTATGTAGTCATTGATGTCGAGTTCACCGCGTTTGAACTTTTCGATACGCCTGCTGACAAGCTCCATCAAGGCATCATTGTAAATTTCCTTGTAGCCTAACTTGTCGAGGATTTTAGCAGAGCTGACAATGCCAAACTCTTTGACCATTTCGACAAGGGCTTCCATCTGGATGATGGTTTGAATGCCGGTCGATTTGTCGATGTAGTCGGCGACACGGTTTCGCACCTTGTGGTAAAGGGTCTCATCTGCGGTCTCGTATTTGTCGCCGAGAATGGCCTTGACCATTACGGGCGCCATTATCTCTTCCCAGCCCTGCCTTAACGTGCTTATGGTCCCATCGTTATCAAAGACAGCGTGCTTTATTCGACCGAACGGTATTGATTTGCAGCAAAGCTCTATTTCGCTGTCTCGGAAATAACAGGCTCCGCGTCGGTCGGAGGCGAGTTCCGGCTGATAGATATAATCAGCATCTCTGCCGACTTCGAGGATTTCCGGGCCTGCCGCGGTACCGGTCTGGAATAATTTCTGAACGGTAACAGCAGCGGCAAAGTTAGCGAACTCGGCCGCCTCGGCGGGCTGGACACCTGCGCCCAGACATAAAGCCAACGCGCTTGTTACCGTGTCTCCGGCCCCGACAATATCGAGCTTTTTCAATAATTGAATGCCGGGAACCTCGTGGACACCATCCGAATCCACAGTTATGATGCCGCGCGGGCCGCGGGTTAGAAATACGGGTTTGCTGAACTGCTGATAAAGGTTCATAGCGTACTTCTTAACATCGGCCAACGTAAGGACATCGTCCAATTTGACATCGACGTTGTTCAGCCGGGCTGCTTCCAAATCATTTGTCTTGCGGTAGATGTTTTTGAACTTGTGGCCATAGTGCCTGGAATCGAGCAGCACTATTTTGTCCGCAAACTGTTCAAACAGGACGTTGGCCTGGTCTATGAAAGACTCGTCTGTGATGGAAGCCGGGACCTGCTGGTTTACTATCAGTGCATCTGCGCTTTGCAGGGCGCCGGCGATGCCGTCCAGCAAAGCCCGGTCGGTTGCCTCGGTTCGTTTGTTGAAAAAGCCGAAGTCAATTCGAGGCTGTTCACTGCCTTCAAGATACGGCTTGCCGAAGGTTACGGTATCGAAATTTTCCTTTTGAACAACCAGATACGTTGTATCAACGCCCAATCCGTGGAGCTGGCGTGTCAGCTCTCGGCCGAAGATGTCGTCTCCGACAACTCCTATTACCTGTATGGCCTCCGGCTCAAGGGCGGCAATATTGGCGACGACATTCGATGCACCGCCGAGCGAATAGTAATGTTTTCCGACCGCCCGGGCCTGCAGGCCGGTTTCCACCGAGACTTCCGAGCCGCAGGCATCGAGCAGCCAATAAGCATCAACACAGAAGTCACCATAAACCGCTATTTTAACGTTCTTAATCCGAGTCAGGATTTCATTGATGCGTTCTTCTTTCATCGTTAAACACCTTTTAGTTACAGCCCTTCTATAACCTTTTTGTAGAGCAATGGAAACGTTTGTTTTTGGTTGCCCTGTATGTAAAATCCTTTGCCGTTAAAGGCCCTGGGAATTCGGGTTACGATGCTCTTTTGGTCGCGGAAATAATAGCCCTGTGAAGATTCATCGCTCATCACCTCTGGCTCGTGGTCGCGGAGGTCAAAGTCGGCGGCGATGATATTATTGGGGATGTTGCCCGCATTGGCAGCCATTGAGACGGCTTTCAGCAGAACTTCCGGGCCGGTTACGGCACTTCCGATATTAAGTAAGACGCCGCCGTCTGTAAATTTGGCTATTTCATTTGTGTAGATAAGAAAATCCCGGCCGGAACAGCCGCCTTTGGCCTGACCGTCAAAGGACGGATGCTGGTCAATTACGTCTGTGCCTATCCCAACGTGAACGGTAAAAGCAATGTCACTTTCATAGCAGGCGGCAAGGACACTGACCTGTGAATGGCCAAAACTACGCGGTGAATTGTCTTTTGCGACTGAGGCAAAGACTTTGCTGCGGAAATCTTCGTCACAGATTGCTTTGCCGAGTGATTCGCCAAAGCCGAGTTTGTATTCGTTGCCGACGGACAAAGCGCAATTTATATAAGCAAATTCGTAAGCCATTCCGAACTGGCCCTTGCCGAGAGCATCGGGGACATTTTCGCTGGTTTGGCCTATCAGCGCCAGTTCAAAATCGTGTATGGCTGTAGCACAATTGCCGGCAACCAGAGTAACAAGACCGCGCTTTACAAGGTCGGCAAGCAAAGGCCCAAGGCCGTTTTTTATTAAATGGGCGCCGGCAAAAAGAACAACCGGCTTGTCGGACTTTCGGCCGGAAACTAATGCCCGGGCAACGGTCTCAATATCGCTGCAAGTCTTATCGGGTAAATCAATAACAAGATTGTCAAGGTCCGCAGGCCAAATAAGGTCATCGAGCGTAACCTTGTTGCTGCGCATACTCAACGGATACGTATTGATTCGATTGAGGTCAAAGACGTTGTATTTGCCGTCGTAGTGCATATATGAACATCTGTTATTGAAGCTTTTCAAGCAATCTTTCAAGCCGCTTTATGGATTGTACCATACAACGAACGGTATGATAGTTCACTTTCCAGGAATGGCTCATATGCGTCCAGATGGGTTCACCCTCCCTGGCGAGCAGCGGCCACCACTCACCAACGGGATGATTTATCATCTTGTCGAATACAAAACGGTGCACATTTTCATAGGCCGGCCAGTATTTTTCGGCGTCGAACCGCAGGGCCGCCTCCAACATTCCAATCATAACCTCCGCCTGCTGCCAGAACTCTTTTTCCCTGTCATAAACACCGCCGGAGTGCGGACCCTCGACGTAAACGCCGCCGTATTCATCGTCGATGCCGTTTTTCATTCCGTGGTCCAATGCCTTTTTAATAATGTCCCGATACTCTTCGAAGCCGGCACCCATAATGTCCGTAGCGTGGGCGAGCAACCAGGCAAATTCCACGTTGTGACCGGCTGATGTATTGTCCCCGGCATGGTCTTTTTGCCCGCCATCAGCAAAACGGTCCCAGCCCCAAATGATATCAAACTTTATCTGCGGCGCTATCTGCCAATCGGGCGTGAACTGTGGTATTCCGGTCGCATATTTCGGGTGCAGGATTCTCTTTATGAGAATGTCTATATCTTCCAGCAGTTTTCGGCGGTGTACGCTCTGGCCGCTGCATTCATACAATGTGGTAAACGCCTCCATCAGGTGCATATGGGCGTCAAGGGTCTTTCTGTCACCGCCGCCGCTGCCCGGCCCACACAGGTCCCAGTTCCTCTCAAACATCTCAAAATATCCGCCGTACATTGTGTCGGCACAGTACTTCTGCATAAGGTCGAAAATATTCTCGGCGTATTCCAGGCCCCTCGGGTCATCCGTTGCTAAGGTATATTCGCTGAGTGAATAAATTGCAAAGCTGAAGCCATAAACAATCTTCTTATCGATGGCGACATTGCCCTTACGGTCCACCGTCCAGAAGAACCCGCCGTGTTCTGTGTCCCACATCTTATCGATGAGAAAATCGACACCGTGTTTGGCGTATTCGGCACATTTGCCGTCCCCGTAGCCTGCTCGATGAGCCGAGGCCATCGTATAGACGGTGCGGCTCTGAGCGATTAAGGATTTTTCATCCTCGCCGGTATCGTTGCCGTCTTTATCAAAGTGCGTGATAAAGCCGCCGTTCTCATCATCCTTACATCGATCCAGCCAGAAAGGAAGCAATTCCGTGGTCAAGTGTTTTTTGCACTCTTCAAGACAGGCCGATACTTGCTTTGCATCAATAGCCATTTTGCAATTCTCCTCGAACAATCAATATCTTTCAACAATTCAAAATATCTCCCCATCCAGATATGGTTCCATATCAACAAGCTTCATAACTCCTTCCTCGAAAGTCAATAGAGGCAAATATGACAACTGCTTATACTGTGTTGTCTGAAGCCTGGCGATACTTCTGTATTGCTAACAAAAACTGTAACCAAACATCCGGAATATTATTTGCCAAATCCTCCAAATGTATTTCTTCAAGCATAAAGCCATATGCGTGAACGAAAAAATGCCTGAAGGTCAGATATTCGTAGAGTTGGTCGGAGAGTT